>JAZQEH010000059.1:0-2584 GCA_045538895.1 Eubacteriales bacterium | reverse complement strand
AGAAAGAACCAAAGAAAAACTGTAAAATATTTAATAAGTAGCCGTGGCTACAGACAATATTTTTTTACAAAAAGGTTTGGAGGTGTCGGAACCTTTCCTGAAAAGGTTCTGACGATTATTTCCCTAAACTTTAATTTACATTTTCAACAAAGTAAAAACCTTGCAATGTTGCAAGGTTTTTGTTTTATTTTTTAAACAATTTCATTTGTGAAAGCAAAATGCCTACGAATATAAGTCCGCAACCCATGTAGCCGAGGAGGGGCAGGGGAGTAGCCGCCTTGTCGATTATCGGTTCACCGATAGCGGCGAATACCGACTCGGTACAGAGAATAATAGATGCGAGTGCAGGCTCTGTACCACGCTGACCTATAACCTGACATGTATACGCCACGCCTACGGAGAAAATACCGCAATAGAGAATCGGAATAACGGCATGCTGCCAGAAATCGGGGGTAAGCGTCAGAGCACCGTCGAAAAGCGGAGCGGTTGCGATGTTCAAGGTTCCGCAAACGATAAACTGGATAAGCGAGAATTTAAGCGATGGGCAGTCGCTTGCAAAATTGTCTATGCAAACGATGTGTGCAGTCCAGAAAAAGGCACCGAGAAGAACCACAAGGTCGCCGAGCTGCACGTTTTCTCTGCCGTTTGCAAAGCAGACAAAATAAAGTCCCACAACGGCGGCTGCCGCACCGAGCCATGCCTCTTTTCTGATTTTCTTTTTCATGAAAATGCCGCAAAACGGAACAAAAACCATATAAAGTCCGGTTATAAATGCGGATTTTGCCGAGCTTTTTGTAAGGGTGATGCCTATTTGCTGCAGAGCGGAAGCGGCATAGAGAATAAAGCCGCAGAGCGAGGATGTAATAATCAGTTTTTTCCACTGCGCTTTTGTGATTTTTTCACGTTCAAAAATAAGCACAACGGGTACAAGTGACAAGGCACCTACGAAAAACCTGATTCCGTTGAACCAGAATGTGCTTATGTAGTTTGCCGCTATACTCTGAAAGGGAAAGGCAAGTCCCCATATTATTGCGGTTAAAAACAAAACCGAAATAGATACTATACTGTTCTTTTTCATAGCGAACCTCTTTTTGCGTGATATTTAATATTCTATCACTTGCAAAAGATTTGTCAACACCTTTCTATAGTGAACCTCTAAAAACTCGCCACGTGCGGAAGCACCGGAAAAATTTTCGTCATTCGTTACAAAAATTCTTCGCTTAGGAGGCGCTAAGCGTGCGAATTTTTGTTTAGCCTGAACAAAAATTATTTCTCGCCGTCCGCATCGCGTGAGTTTTTAGAAGTTCACTATATTTATAGCAGAATAGTTGCGGTTATATGCAAAATTCTGCCTTGTAAATCTCTTTGAAAAATATTATATTGGGGTTAGTAAACAATTTTTAGTTTTTTGGAGGACTAACATGACAAATAAGGCTATGTTTCTTGTGGCTCCCGGGTTGGTAGAGCTTCGTGAAATTGAGCTGCCTGAAATCAAGGCAGACGAGGTTTTGGTTAAGAGCCAGTATTCTGCAATCAGTGCAGGTACCGAACTTGCAAACTTCAATGACCTCCCCAATACAGTTCGTAAGTATCCCCGTAGCTTTGGCTATAACGCAGTAGGTATAGTTGAGCAGGTAGGCGAAAACGTAAAGAATTACAAGGTTGGCGACAGAGTTCTCTGCTACTTTGCAGGCGGTCACAGACTTTATTCCGTGTGCAGACAGTCAATGCTCTGCAAGATTCCCGACGGTGTTGACATGAAAGATGCAGCACTTGTAATCATCGGTGGCTTCGGTCTTGAGGGCGCTCGTATGACAAAGTGTGAGATCGGTGAAAGTGCACTTGTTGTAGGTTGCGGTCTTCTCGGTCAGTTTGCACTTCAGTCACTCCGTTGCATGGGTGCAACTCCCGTTATCGCTATCGACTTTAACGAGGAAAGACTTGCTATCGCAAAGGAATGCGGTGCAGACTTTGCATTCCGTCCCGATGATCCCGAACTTAAGGAAAAGGTTATGGCTGCTACCGATGGCAGAGGCATCAACTGCGCAGTAGAGGTTACAGGTAATGCTCACGCACTTGTTACCGCACTTGAGCTTATGGCTCACCGCGGCAGAGTTGCTCTCACCGGTTGTACCAGAGTTTCCGACGTTCCGATTGATTTCTATAAGCTCGTTCATTGCCCCGGTATTCAGCTTCTCGGTGCGCATACAAAGGTTCGTCCTAACGGTGATAACATCCCCGGCTATTGGGTACCCCACAGTGACCACCGCACACTTCTCCGTCACATCGCAAAGGGTAATATCAATGTTAAACCTCTCCGCAATGAGGAATTCAGCCCTGCTGATTGCTCTAAGGTTTATACCGACCTCGCCGAGAGTAAGAATCCTCCCCTTGGCAACCTCTTTGACTGGACAAGAATTTATTAATTTGATAACCCCGTGAGTTGCCTCACGGGGTTTTATGGTTTTATAATGTAAATTAATTGTTTATGAGATGAAACGCCGCTAATCGGCTACCCCTCATCAGTCAGCTCCGCTGACAGCTTCCCCCAAGGGGGAAGCCTAAAAATTTGTAAAAAAGACGG
>JAZQEH010000058.1:0-6494 GCA_045538895.1 Eubacteriales bacterium | reverse complement strand
ACGTTATTGAAAATCGTTTGGATGATGAATGGTGTACCCTGGAGAGTGTATTGGCAGATAATGCAGAAATGCTAGACCTCGCACAGAGGCATAATGTGAACTATATACTCATTGAAGACAAGTACGAAATCACTATTGATTTATAACAACAAATTCCAATTTGTTGAATTGAATAGTATATATCCCATAGGAGCAAGGTTGAAATATATCTTGCTCCTTTTTATTCACCTAAAATGAATAAAAAGGTGATTTATGCATACCAATACTTATCTAATACAGAGAGAAAAACTTTTATAAAGCAGAGATATAAACGGCTATGGTATGCAAAAACTCACCGAAGTTTTTCACATTATGAAACCAATTGTACAATAAATTAAATATTTACTATAATTAACTTGAAAAAAAGTTAAAATTATGATGTAATATAATTGCAAAAGTGTTTAACAATTAAACATTCTGCAACACACGGAGGATACAAATGAAAAACATCAGATTTTCAAGCGTTAATGTTACCGGAGGCTTTTGGAAAGTAAAGCAGGATATGGTTAAAAACGTTACCGTTAACGCTGTGTATGATAGGTTTGAAGAAACACACCGCTTTGAAGCACTCAAATGTAAGCCGCAGGAATATACCCCTCATATCTTTTGGGATTCCGACGTTGCAAAATGGATTGAGGGTGTAGCTTATATTCTGAAAAAAGAAAAAAATGATGAGCTGATCGAGAAAATTGAAGCGGCTATTGACGATATAGTTTCAAATGCTGACGAAAACGGATATTTTAATTCGCATTTTTTAGTTGCAGATCAGGACAAGCGTTTCACCATTCGTGACAGACACGAGCTTTACTGTGCAGGTCACCTTATAGAGGCGGCGATAGCATATTACGATGCGACAGGCGAAGACAGATTTCTTAAGGCAATGTGCAAGTATGCAGATTACATAGAAAAAGTCTTCAAGATAGAAAAGAGTGCTCCTTATATCACTCCAGGTCACCCCGAAATTGAGCTTGCTCTCGTGAAACTGTATCATGCAACGGGCGAAAAGCGGTATCTCAGTCTTGCCGAGTATTTTGTTGATGAGCACGGAAAAGATCCGGCAGAAGGCGAATATGTTCCCACTGCTACTTCAAAGTACAATCAGGATGACTCTCTTATTAAAGACAGAACTACAATAGACGGACACTGTGTTAGAGCTTTTTACTTATTCTCTGCAGCAGCCGATATCGCTTATCTTAGAGAAGACGGCGAACTTGCCGCCGCATGTAAGCGTGTTTTTGATAATTTTGCAAATAAGAGAATGTATATAACGGGTGCATCGGGCTCAACGCATATGGGTGAAGCATTTACGGCAGATTACCATCTTCCCAACCGTTTGGCATATGCCGAAACCTGTGCTTCATATGCACTTGCTCTTTTTGGCAAACGTATGTTTAAGCTTGATCACAATTCAAAATATGCGGATGCAGTAGAAAGAGTGTTATACAATGGATTTTTGTCAGGTGTGTCGATGGACGGAAAATCCTTCTTCTACGACAATCCGCTTGAAAAAGATCCCGATTTCGATAACGTATATGCCTCTACTAAACGTAGTGAAAGATTCGGAGCACCCGTCAGAAAAGAAGTTTTTAATTGCTCATGTTGTCCTCCAAACATTATCCGACTGATTTCAACAATCGGAAATTACCTCTATAGCTACGATGATGAAACCTTATACATTCACCATTATGTAAACTCTACAACCGAGTGTGATTCAATGGTTATTGAGCAAATCACCGATTATCCTGCAAGCGGCAATGTAAAACTCAAGGTTAACACAAACGGCAGAAAACTTGCACTGCGAGTTCCCGGTTGGTGCCGAAAGTTCACAATTAACTCAGATTACGTGCTTAAGGACGGATATGCAATTATTTCTGCGGATTGTGAAGAAGTAGAGGTTGAGTTTGATATGCCCGTAACACCCATTCGTGCAAACAGACGTGTCCATGACAATGCCGGAAGAATTGCTATTATGCGTGGCCCTGTTGTATATTGTGCTGAGGGGGTTGACAACGGAAAGGATGTTCGCAATATCCGCATTGACCTAAAAGGAGAATTTAAAACCTGCGATTCGGAGTTTTTGCTTCCTACGATTCATACTACTGCATATCAGCTCCCCGAGAATGATGAACTTTATTTTGAGGCAGAGGACAACTGGACGGAGATGCCGCTCACACTTATCCCGTTTTATGCACATGCAAATCGGGGTGTAAGTGAGATGAACGTATGGCTTTTGGAAAAATAGAATTTTTTATATAAAGAAGGGTAATAAATTATGAAAAAACTGTTTATGGGTTTTCTGATATTGGCGTTGTTTGCTGTAACATTGATAAGTGTTTCGGCAAAAGAAACGGTAATATTTGAGGACGATTTCTCGTTTGATTCGTTATATCAGTATGATGTTAAAGGAAATTGGTATGTATCAAACGGAATGCTTAATCTTGGCAGCGGTTCGGGCAGTGCATATCTGCATTATGAAATTCCCGAACAGTACCGTAACGGCGGCTATAAGATAGAGGTTGACTTTATCGGACACACTTCTACAGGTGCTATTCAAGTCGGCGGTAGCGGCTCGAAACTCACGGCAGAGCCTGTGAATTTTCATGGCTTCGACTGCTTTATCGGTAACAATGGCAAAAAGGGTGCACTCGGTTGCTATAACGAAAAAGGTGATTGGAGCGGAAATATCTTTGTAAGCGGAGATGTTGTTACTGCAACCGATGTTCATCTTTCGGTAGAGGTATACGGAAGTTCACTTACATACCGTGTAACCTCGCTTGACGGCAAGACTGAATATTACAGCGTAAATTATACCATTGGTACCTCAAACCGTGATATTTACGATGCGTTTTCCGGTATTGTAGGTCTTCGTAAATTCTACGTGGACAAAGGCTCATTCGATAATTTTAAGATTACCGTTTACGACGGCACAACCCAGCAGTCGGGTGGTGATGACACTTCAACAGAAGAAGTAATATTCAAGGACGATTTTTCTGCAGATTCGCTTGACAAGTATGAACTTAAAGGTAATTGGAACGTTTCAAACGGAATGCTTAATCTCGGTGAGGGTTCGGGTAGTGCGTATCTCTATTACGATATACCCGAGCAGTACCGTAACGGGGGCTATAAGATAGAGGTTGACTTTATCGGACACACTTCTACAGGTGCTATTCAAGTCGGCGGTAGCGGCTCAAAACTCACGGCAGAGCCTGTGAATTTTCATGGCTTCGACTGCTTTATCGGTAACAATGGCAAAAAGGGTGCACTCGGTTGCTATAACGAAAAAGGTGATTGGGGCGGTAATATCTTTGTAAGCGGTGATATTATTACTGCGAGCAATATACATCTTATAGTAGAGGTATACGGCAACTCATTCACATATCGTGTAACCTCGCTTGACGGGAAAACTATATATTACAGCGTTGATTACACTATCGGAACTTCAGACCGTGATTTGTATGATGCTTTTAGCGGCAGAATAGGTCTTCGCAAGTTCTACACCGATAAAGGTTCTTTTGATAATTTCAAAGTTACAGTATTTGACGGAGAAAGCAATTCAACAATGAATGATTCAACGGTTATAAGCGTTACTTCCAAGGAAACCGTGATACTCGAAGATGATTTTTCTAAAGATACACTTGGACAGTACAAGGGTAAAGGTAATTGGAATGTTTCGGACGGCAAACTTAGTCTTGGCGAGGGTTCGGGAGATGCATATCTGATATATGAATTCCCCGAGCAGTATAAAGGTTGCAACTATAAGGTCGAAGTAGACTTTATCGGTCATACTTCTACAGGTGGTATTATGGTAGGCGGAAGTGCATCAAGTCTTTCGGCAGTACCTGCAGATTTCTACGGATTCGACTGCTTTATCGGCAATAACGGTAAAAAAGGAGCACTCGGTTGCTATAACGCAAGCGGAACATGGGGTGGAAATATTATTGTCGGTGACGAAATAGTTACTGCAAGTGATTTGCACCTTTCTGTAGAAGTGTACGATAACGAACTGACTTACCGCATTACTTCGCTTGACGGAAAGACGCATTATTACGGTGTTAACTATGCACTCGGAACTTCAAGCCGTGATGTATACAGTTCTTTTGACAGCATTATCGGTCTCCGCAAATTCTATACCGATAAAGGCTATTTTGACAATCTAAAAATAACTGTTTACGGTGACGAACAGCTTCCCGCTATGGACAAAAAGATTGAACTTGGCGGATTTGCTTTCCAGAGTTCAGACGGGCTGAAGCAGGAAAACGGAACAGTTTCTGGTAGCGGTGCTATGCTTACCGAGACCACTATGGCAGATAATTTTAAAGCAGAGCTTACTCTGACGCCCGAGAATAATACCAAGCTTTTGTTTGGCATGACCGATGAAAAGAACGGCTACGCTTTTGAAATTGATAAAAACAATGAAACTCTTGCATTTTATAAGATAACAGACGGTAAGTATACCCGTCTCGGCGTTAAGAAATTGCCCGTTTACGACGGCGAGCATGCTGCATACGTTGAAGTCAAGGACGGTGTTGTAACCGTTATGTTTGACACCTTCTTTGAAAAAGAAGATGCTTTCTGGTCATTCTCATTTAAGTTTGGCAATTACAAAACAGGTAAGTTCGGTGTAATGCTTGACGGCGGCAGTGTAAAGGCACTTACCATTACCGAAGTTGATTCGATTACGGGCAAGACATATACTAATCCTGTAAACTGGGGTGCTGACCCTGACGTGCTTTTCTATGACGGTACGTATTATCTCTATAACCGTGTACATGCAGATAACGGCATTTTCAGAGTTTATACCTCCACTGACATGGTTAACTGGACGGCAGGCGATATCGTTTTCACAATAGACCCCGCAGTTCACACTGCCACAGGTTATATGAGTCCTAATGTTACTTACTATAACGGAACATTCTATCTTTTCTATGCCGCAAAAAATTCCGAGGCGAAAAACAGACTTTTCTGTGCAACATCCGATTCGCCTGTTGGTCCTTTCACACATAAGCACGGACAAGTTCCGCTTCACGATGTGTCCGAAATCGGTGGACATCCTTATATTGATGAAAGCGGCAAAGTATATCTTACCTATGCCCGTTTCGGCAACGGCAACCATATATGGATAGAGGAAGTAATTCTTGCAGATGACAAGGCGACGCCCGTTCCCGGAACGCTTACCAAGCTTATTTCTCCAAGCACAGAATTCGAGAATGACGGATACGGTCACATTGCCGAGGGTGGCGTTTTGTATAAGCATAACGGTTATTATTACATGATTTATGCAACCGGTCACTATCAGGGACACTATGGAGAAACATATGCTATTTCAAAGGATATCCTCGGACCTTATACAAAGTATGAATACGGCGACATTATAACATGGAATATGCATACCGACGGTACTGGAGATGCAATCTTTGTTAAGTCTCCCGATGGTACAGAGCTTTGGATGGTATATCACCGTCATCAGACTCCCGGTCAGCATACATCACGTTATACCTGTATTGACAAGGTTAAGTTTGTAGCAGATCCTAACGGCGGCCCTGATATTCTCACTGTGCAGGGACCGAGTACCACACCGCAGGCTGTTCCGTCAAACGCTTCTGAAACAGTGGTTAAACTCACTATTGGTTCAACTACCGCTTATATCAACGGTGTAGCACAGACTCTTGATGCGGCTCCCATTAACAGAAATAACCGCACAATGCTTCCCGTAAGATTCCTTGCGAACGCATTCGGTGTAACCAACGACGGCATCAAGTGGGATGCGGCAACAAGAACCGCGACACTTACCAATGCGACAACTACAATAGTTGTAACCATTGATAAACCCACTATGACTGTAAACGGCGAAACTGTTGCACTTGACTCTCCTGCAATTATTGAAAGCAACCGCACATACTTACCCGTACGTGCAATTGCAAACGCACTCGGCGTTTCCAACGATAATATTGCATGGGATGCGGCAACCAATACCGCTACACTTGTTAAATAGTAATATAAAAAAGAAGGGGCTGTGAAAAAACAGCCCCTTTACTATGATATGAATGACAGGATTTGCCCGCCTTCGGGCGGAGCGGTGGTCGGCTCTGACTGCCACCGGCAGTCATTCACTACCGACCCTTCAAATCCTTGCATCAATCAAAGCAAAAACGAAAAAGAACATCCACACGGATGTTCTTTTTCATTCTGGTCGGAATGACAGGATTTGATGACCTGCAAGGTCTCGCAAGCGAGCCCTATTTAAAAGCCTTACGGCTTTTAAGCACAGAACAAATCAGCCATCATATCAGTCATAGAAGAAACGCACCGCTTTGCGGTGCATTTCTTCTATGGTCGGAATGACAGGATTTGCCCGCCTTCGGGCGGAGCGGTGGTCGGCTCTGACTGCCACCGGCAGTCATTCACTACCGACCCTTCAAATCCTTGCATCAATCAAAGCAAAAACGAAAAAGAAC
>JAZQEH010000057.1:0-9821 GCA_045538895.1 Eubacteriales bacterium | reverse complement strand
GCTAAGTGAAACCACCAACATCATGATTAACAGTCATGCACTCTACCGACTGAGCTAAGGAGGATTATGGCGGCGCCGGTTTTGCACCGCTTCCGCGTTTTTGCTTTCCAACCTGTCGCTCTGCTCGGTAAATCTTGTAGCGCTAACTGCATCAAGAGACATCATGATTAACGGTTTTAAGACATTCGCAATTAAAAAATACCTCAAATCGAACTTTCACGATTCAATTTTGAGATGTTCTTCAGGTTTCACCCGATATTAATCACACGCATTCTTCAACCAACTTAGACTCATTCTCACTAATATTCAAATTTTCCGAGTTATCTATTGTTTCATCTGAATCGAATAAATACTGTTTGAAATCATCCGAATGTTCTAATTTGAATTTTTCATATTGTTCTGTCTTTCTAAAATCAATGAAGATAGGCCAATCACGAATAGCAGTAGCATTAAAACTTTCCGGATATGTTTTTGAAAGCAATGTATACACTCTATCGAAATCATCTTGTAAACAACATTTTGCAATCGCAAATTGTGTTTGCATTGCTGAAACATCAAAACCATCCAACCACTTTTGTATTGATTTCCCCTGCTGTTTTAAAGCTATCATTCTATTTACTTCAAACATACTTTTATCCAAAAATGAAAAATCTTTATTTTTGACTAAAATTCCGTATATGTATTCACAAAAAGCATACTCTTCGTTATTTAAAGCAGAAAAGGCAATGTTCTGTGAAAGAATATCATAGTTCTCTGCGTCCGACTTTATTGATACTAAGAATTCATAAAACAAAACACAAATCATTTCTTTCAAAACGACTATTGAATTATGAAGATAATAGTCATCACAAACCAATTTATCTCCACATTTGATGCTTTTTTTATATTCCTCATGAATATTATCTAAGTATATTTTATTAACAACTCCCTCATTATGAACAAAAAGATTTCTACGATAATATATTTCTTCGAATACTTTCCGTATGCTTATATATCTATCCAAATTAATTGAACTTTTTTCGTTCAACTTATCGAGTGTTTTTATAGAATCAAATAAGTTATTGGATACTTCTTCACGAACCTCGCTTATTATTATTTCTTCAACTGAAGCAGAAAACAGACGACTTGTTTTTATTGTTTTTCCTTCAAAATATTGTTCTGGATTTGATACCACTAAAAACTCATATATCTGAGCTAAATATTTTTCAAATATTATAATTACATTAGACAAAACCGATCGACAAAATATAGTTCTCTGACTATCAAGCTTATATTTTTTGTTTCGTGTTAATTGAGGATCTTGCGATTGAAAATCAGAAGACATAGAATAAGAAATATTATTTTTATCATTTTCTCTTGTAAGTGTAACATTGATAATTTCTTTTAACTTAGTCCCAAAGATATCTTTTTCGTCTATTTGTGCTTTTAAAGACTCAACATCATCTTCATCATCCGAAATATTCTGCAATATATCGTTTATCGCAAGACCTATTTGATACTCTTTTTCTAACATTGTTTTATTTTGATTCCAATTAGTAATAAAATCATTATAAAACTCATTTAAGGCTTCCACCTCTTGAATTGCAGTTGAAAAACTTCCTCTTATCGCTTCGTCAAGAACCACAATTTGCACATTTGCTTTCATTTTGATTTTTCCTTTCTGATGTCAATAATATTTCTCAACAAACATCATTATAAGGCGAATATAAACTCCGTTTATTAGTATATAATACCACAAATTCCATCAAAAATCTACATTATCATTGTAAATGTGACAAATTAATTAATACTTTATTAATTATTTCGTGTTATGCTATTGCTTTATCGCATTTTAAGGAGAAGCATAATGAAAGAGCAAGAAAAACTAAAAACAACCGTACTTAAACAGTCATGCGCTCTACAGACTGAGCTAAGGAGGATTATGGCGGCGACGGTTTTGCACCGCTTCCGCATTTTTTGCTTCCAACCTGTCGCTCTGCTCGATAAATTTCTGTCAATCTACTTACCCTTCGTGTAACAAGGGACGGCTTGTTTTACAGTACCGCAACACGCAAGAAGCCTCTCTTCCGAGAGGCTTCTTGCTATTACAAATCATTTCGTCACTAGTTTCATAATACGGATAACGTCAGCAAGTCCTACCTTGCCATCTCCGTTAACGTCGCCGTTTTCGATGGTTTTATCATTAAGAATTACGCGGATAAGATCCAACGCATCTTTAATAGTAACTCTACCGTCGCCGTCGATATCGCCGAGGATTTCCTTTGTAAGAGTGCTACAAGCATCGCAGAGATTATCCTTATCCTCGTCAAAGTGTTCCTCTTCTTCGGAAACATAGCCACAATAGCAAGCACCAAAATGTTTCGATTTATCTATGCTTTCATACACAATCTCATGCTTGTGGTGTGAAAGAAGTTCGGGACCTTTATCTGTAAAAATCCAATAATCTGCAGAGAAGCCCACAAAGGTTGCCGCCTCGGTGAAGTTATCCGCCGTAACCAAAGTCACATAATCGGTTACGCCATGTGTTTCGCCAAGATCAAGCGCATAGTTGTTCTGTGCGATAGCGGCGCTAGACAACGCTGCGGCCACCGCACCCTCGCTTACATCATTGGCATTTGCAACCGAGCCGCTATTGTAATTACTTTCAAAAGTATAGACACCGGGCTGGGCATCGCCTGCACCGACAATACCGCCGATTTTTGCATCGGATGCAGATGTTATAATGTCGCCCGTATTCATACAATTGCGTAAAACAACGGTCATGTCGCTCTTACTGTACACACGGAAGTTGCCGCAGATACCGCCTACAACTCCCCCTTTCGCTATAACATCGCCTGCATTTAAGTTGTTCTCGATATAAGTGGTAGTGCCTGCCGCATTATTTGAATAAAAGCCCATGAGTCCGCCGCTTTGCTGAGATGCGGTAACGGTACCGTAGTTAACGCAGTTACGCACGTTGTATGTACCGTTCTGACCTGCTTTGCCGATATCAAAGCGACCGACTATACCGCCGATATTATCCTTTCCGCTGATGGCAACCATGTTTTTGCAATTTTCAACAATCACATTTCCGGCTTCAACTGTACAAGTAGCACCGCCGACTATGCCTGCGGCACGGGAAGCGGAAGAAATAACAACCGCCTTATTTATACAATTTTGAACAGTTCCGTTATTTGAAATAAGTCCAACGATGCCTGCCGCATTGTTAGCCGACGCATTAACGGTTCCTTCCACCGTAAGATTTTTGATTGTTGCTCCGCTGATTACACCAAACAAACCGTTTGCAACGTTTAGTCCTTTCACCACATGTCCGTCGCCGTCAAAGGTTCCGCTAAAAGGAGTGGTGGCATTACCGATACTGTTCTGCGTTTTACCTGTAAGATCAATATTATCGGTAAGTTTATAATTACCTGACCATTTGCTGCTATCATTCATTATTTCAACAAGTGCATCAGCACTGTCAATCTTAGTAGCGGCAGCAATTTTTTCAACAGTACCGGTCTTCAAAGTTCCGTAGAACATGTCAGTGGGTGCGGTGGTACATTCAATTATTCCGCTTGCGGTGCCGCCAATAAATGTAAGGGTGTTGCCTACACCGATATTTACTATACCCACAAGGTCAGCCACCGAACTGCCGCCTTTCAGCATGCCACTATTATTACATTCGGAAATGACGGAATCACCACTCACAAGTTCGCCGACTATGCCGCCAACCTGTCCGCGGCTTTCCAATGCGGTAAGAGTACCCTTGTTGCTACAGTTCTGCACCGTAACAAGCGCCGCCCTGCCTGCGATACCACCGATAGAATATCTGCCGCCTGAAATTTCGCCCTCGTTTACACATCCGATGAAGCTACAGTCGTCGGCATAACTTGTAATTCCTCCGGCATAGTTCATATCGTTTGTCTGTAAAACAGTTCCACCAAACAAACAATCAGTAAATACTGCACCGCTATATGCACGGGCTGCAACACCTGCTACATATTTACCACTGCTTTCAATTGTTACATAACTCTTGCAGTTTTCGATTCTACCGTAGGTATGACCTACAATACCGCCAACATAGCCTTCGGCAGAAGAAATGTTACCGCGCACAGTAAGATTTTTTACCGTTCCGTTTGCCGCAAGCGTGTGCATCAAGGATGCATGCGTTTCTTTTGCGGCAGTAATGTTCAAAGTAACAGTATGACCGTTACCGTCAAGCGTACCTGCGAAGCCACTTGCACTGCCAAGACGGTAAATAAACGCATTATCTTCGCCAAGTGTAATATCTGTATCAAGTCTGAACACCTTGCCTGCGAAGGTTTGTCCTTGGCTCTGCTTTGCGAACGTATGATATGCATCAAGCGAATCAATGCGGAACGGATCGCTTGCCGTACCGCTACCGTTAAACTCGCAATATCCACAAGAATCGTTGCAAAGATGTCCTGCAACCGATCTTGTGATAATATTCATGCTTTCAACAGACTTTGTAAGTCCCGTTGCTTTCCATACCTCATTAGTAAATGCACCGTACGCATGAACGTTCAAGTGCAAGCCGTCAGAAAGAAATAGCCATTCATACGTACCGTCGGCAGAAACAAGCTTATCCTTGTAACAAATCATTTTGAGTTTTCCCGTAATATCGCTTTCCACATATGCAGAAAGTGCCGCATTAAACAATGCGATTTCGCTATCACAGTCAGGATATGCAGGAACAGGAAGCATCTCGCAAATATAAATGTCGCTATCCGGGCAAGCCTTCTGCATATCTGCAAGCAAGGACGAAATCTTACCTGCCACGCTCTCGCCGCTCTCGGCATCAAAGAGAATCTCACGAAGTCCAAGGTTTACGAGGATATTTTCAGGAGCATATGTGGGAAGTTCGCTGACTTTGGACTGCCAATAGGAAAGTCCCTTTCCGCTTTCGGAAAGATTAACCGCTCCATAGGTACCGATAGCCGACTGATATACTGCCCAATATTTCTCTATGAGATAGGAATCGCCAAATGAAAGCAATTTGGTTTTTCCGTTTGCGGCATAGGAAAGAATTTCTTCTTCCGTGAGTGCGGCATGGTAAACGTATGCCCAGGTACGGTTTCCGTTTTCATCGGCACGCATAACATTTTCAGAAGTTCTGTAAGCATCAAAAATGATATGGATACGTCCATCTGCGTCTAATGCCACGTCAGGATAGGAAGAACGTGTTGGGTAGAGGCAGTAATAATTCGTAAAGGTTTCGCCGTCATCATAGGAAAGAGCCACCGTCATACCGAGTCTGGTGGAGGCATTATCGGAATATACCATAATTAATGCGCCGCTCGGCAAACGGGTAATATTAAATCGAGAATTTGCGTTTTTAATATTTGCAGGAGTGCTGATTGTCCATGTCTTGCCATTGTCAAAGGAGAAGTTTTGGTATACAACACCTTCGGACGTGCGGTAAGTCGCCCAAATTGTGCCATCGAGTTTCTCAACGAACATGATTTCATCCCACGAACGGCAAAGCGGTGCATATATCTCTCCTTGCTCTATCCAAGTGTCGCCACCGTCGACAGATGCATAAACCTTGTTAAAGCGCTGATCCGTCATGCCGGTACAGGTCTGTAACCACGTGCCGTCCGAAAGAATAAGTGCACGGTTACGTATAATACCGGGGAATGCGCTGCGAAGATTTGTAAAGGTAACGTCATCAGGATTCTCTGCGTCGGGATTTTCGATAGTTACCATCCACGTTTGCGTGTTTGCAGAATGTGTGCTATTAAGGCTTGTCAGCTTTGTAGTACCGTTTCTCTGCCAGAAGAAACACTGGAGTCTATCTCTCTCTGCATCATAGGTATATTGAAATTCGCAAGCAAACGTTTCCTTAATGCCGCCTATCTCCTTGTTCTGCCACGTGTCAAATGCGGCAATGCGTTGCCAAGTCTTGCCGCCATCCACACTGCGGACAATTACCATAAAGTTCTCTATATGCGGCTCGGTTGTACCACCTGACATATAGGAAGCATAAATTGTACCTTTTTTCGTTACGTCCAAAGAAGGTCCGCAAGCAAAAAGCTGCTCCGCTTCCTGATAAAAGGCCGGCTCACTGCCGTCAAGACGGATAATGTAAGGCTCCGAAGTATATACTGCTTCCACAGCTGCATTTTCGGTATGTGCACCGAAAACAGTGGAATAATTCTGAGGAGGAGTAAAGGTTTCACCTGCCGAAAAATGTTTTGCATAGTATGCAATCATGAATGTATAGTCTGCCTTTGGCTTGTTTCCGAATTGCAGATAATCTCTGCAATAGTCGGCAAGGCAAGTCCATCCGTCTGCTTCAAGAGATGCAGGAATATTCTGTCCGTTATTCATGGGAACCGCAAGCAAAACATAACCGTCGGTCACTGCGGTTACCGTGTTTTCGCCACGGGGCGCAAACACATAGTCGGTTATCGAGAACAGGTCGGTGGGAAAACCGTAGCCAAGTCCGTATGCCTCATCAAAAACAGCGGTTGCGCCAAGAAGTGACTGTTGCATACGTCCGTTTTGGGGAGTTATTTCGGCAAGATTACCGAGGATCTCTTTCGTTTCGGGAATTGCAACGTCGCAAAGCTTATACGAATCATAGTCACGACGTACAATTTTACCAGCCTCATCTAAAACAAACCATGTATTCGGATAGTCGCCGTGTGTACCAAGCAAACGGCTTTCGCTGAATGCATTGATATCGGCATTGACATTTCGCAAGCTCATAATAAAGCGGAAATTGCCAAGGCCGTGTGCCATGTCTACAAGGAGCATGCTATACGGAATAAAAATGTCTGCACCGTATCCGTCGGTGTAATTCCCGGCAGTATATGTGAAGCCCGAAGGAGTCTCTATTTCTACCATTTCGGTAGCATTTTTCTGCCAAAGAATATATCTTCCGTCTGCAAAACAGGTAAGCTTATATGCATAGTCTTTCTGCACAGAAGAGGTTGCGGGAATCTGAAAAACAAGCTCATAATAGTCATTGAGCGAATTTTTTTCATTTCCGAATACGAGTTCTTTATCTTTCACCTGAGCATGCAAAAGGACACCGTCATCGGTATAACCACCGTCAAGTGTAAACACCGCAGTTGTGCCCTCCGAAGTGACAGAATGTGTAATGCTATCAAGCGAGAGCTTTTTAAAATCTTCCAACAAATAATACTTGGAAAATTCAATTCCGTTTTCAGTTTGTATCATGGTTGATTGCTCCTCCGTTTGAATTTCTGTGGCCGCAGATGAAAAAATAAATGCTGTGCAAAGTAAGTAAAAACATAGCCATAAAGAAAGATGTTTTTTCATTATTATAACTCCTTTTCGGATATTTTTGTCAATTCTTTTTGCATGATGGCGGCACTGTCGTGTATATAACTTACATCCGAGCCGCAAAACAGCATGCGTGCGCCTCGCCGTCTCCATGTAGTAAGCAGCTCTTCGTCATACCCTACAGATACGCCGAACAGTTTCCCTTTGTCCCGCATCACCTTTCCGATGCGGTCGTATATGGGAAGCATATCGGGATGCCTTGGTCTTCCGATATGTCCGACCGAAGCCGCAAGATCGTTCGGTCCGACGATATAAGCATCCACACCTTCTACCGAAAGTATCTCTTCAAGGTTGTTCACGGCATCTACATGTTCAATCTGCAATATGCGCCACATTTTACGGTATTCCGTATCCACAAATTCTATGGGAGTGATGCCACCGTATTCAAGAGCACGAAGAGGTCCGTAGCCTCGTATACCTTTCGGCGGATATTCACATGCTGCAACTGCTTTTCGTGCATCATCGGCGGTGCGGATATAAGGAAAAATTATTCCCTCAGGCCCCATATCAATTACGGGTTTTGCCATAACTGCATCATTCCACGGGATACGGACAAATGCCGCCGTGCCGCCTGCGCGAACAGCAATGAGATTGTTTTGCAGACTTTCGATACCGATAGCGGTATGTTCCATGTCAATCCAAAGAATATCAAAACCTTTCTGTGCCATGCACTCGGTAATCGGCGGCACTCCGAAAAATATATGCGAACCGATAAGCGTTTTGTCGGATTTTAGTTTTTCATCTATTTTCGAGAACAGGTACATACAATCCTCCTTGTAACTCTATGTATTTATTGTACCTTTTCATAGCCTTCTGCGTCAATTTAACACACAGACCAGTTCAGTACCTAAATGTCCCAAAACGCAATATATTCGATTGTTTTTGTCCTTAAATGCTTTACATCCAACTTTTTAAAGTGTATACTGAACAAAGGAGGGATGCTTATGGATAACTCTGTTCTTTGCGGATTTTATTACAGCGGCGAATTAAAACGAAACGGCATTGAAATCTCATATATTTTTGACACTACGTTGCAAAATGAAGAATATGTTAAAAAGCCTCACGGTCACTATATGTACGAACTGCAATACGCCCTCTCTGGAACATGGGAGCTAAATACAGAAAACGAAGTCTATATAATAGCTCCCCGGGCATGTGTATTTATTCCGTCTTTTGCTCTTCACAACGTGGTTTGCAAAGACAAAGACGGTGCTAAATGTGCTTTGCGTTTTTTAGTAAATACAGGCGATGCCGCAGATTTTTCCTATTTTAAACTGCGTAATGCTTTTTCTTCAGTAACTGCGCCGCTTATATTTTCAGACAACGCACTCTCGGCTATTTTTCAAACAATTGTCATGCATACCGAAAAAACAGATTTTCGTGATATCTTGTTCGACGATCTTGCATCTGCACTTATATTACTTACTGCAAAGCAGATTGAAAAAAGCGCCACTACTAACGAAAAAAAGCCGCTTGCCTTCAGCGCAAGCGACTGCAAATATGCTTCCGAAATCGAACTTTCGGTTTTGTATTCCTATGCCGACTCACAATTAACGCTAAAAAGCATGGCACAGAAAATACATCTCTCTACAAAACAAGTGGAACGTGTATGTAACCGTGTCTTTGGATGTTCCTTCGGCACTCTTTTAGCAAGGCAGCGAATGCATGCGGCAAAGCACCTGATAGAAGAAGGTCACAAACTGTGCGATGTCGCTGAAACAGTAGGTTATAATTCCTATACCGCATTTTACCGTTGCTATAAAGCATTTTACGGACATACACCAGCAAAACAAGATGAAACATTGTAAAACAAAAACCAGTCCGATTGGACTGGTTTTTTGGCTCCCCCTGCTGGGCTCGAACCAGCGACATCATGATTAACAGTCATGCGCTCTACCGACTGAGCTAAGGAGGAATATGGCGGCTGCGGCTTTTGCCACTTCCGCGTTTTTGCTTCCAACCTGTCGCTTCACTCGGTAAATCTTCGTGTTAATCTTGTTGCGCTAAGTGAAACCACCAACATCATGATTAACAGTCATGCGCTCTACCCACTGAGCTAAGGAGGAATATGGCGGCTGCGCGTTTTGCACGCTTCCGCATTTTAACCTCTTAGTTTCGCTTTCAGGCAAGGAAAATTTTTGTGTGTTTTCCTTACATTCGCTCTACCGACTGAGCTATCGAGGACTATGGCGGCTGCGGCTTTGCTCCGCTTCCGCATTTTTGCTTCCAACCTGTCGCTTCACTCGGTAAATCTTGTGCTAATCTTGTTACCCTTCGTACAGCAAGGGACATCATGATTAACAGTCTTCATATTCGATAAATTTGAATTGGGTTAATTCACATTTGTAGCGGATAACCGTTTCACAGTCATAAATTTCAGAGAATTCTGTAATACTAAAATTGTTCTTCTGATAAAAACCGACGGCATCATTATCCGTTTCAGCATATACAGACAATAAATCATAATTATTTATCACTTGTTTTATCATATAAGAACCAATGCCTTT
>JAZQEH010000056.1:0-4466 GCA_045538895.1 Eubacteriales bacterium | reverse complement strand
TGCTTGTGCCACCAGGGCCAATCGTGGTTTACGTCACTACCCCACACGTCAACCCAGATGTTGATTCCCTTTTGCCAGAAGAGTTCTCTCAAGCGATAGGTTGTTTCAACCTGCTCCCATGCGCCCGTACCAACGCAGATGATGCCTCTGCCGTTATTGTATTTTTCGATATACGGATGATGCCACGGCATACCGTCCATATAGTGAACGGGCGAATTCTGATATACAAGTTCGTCCATGTAATCGCCAAAGCCGTAGGTCGAAGTGTAAATACCGCTAAGAGCAAGGCAGCCGCAGAAAATATCGGGAAAGCGGAGAAAAAGATTTGCCGCATGCGTTGCACCAAGACTGCAACCGAATGTGAAGATACCTACATCCCCGTCCCAGCCGTTTTTCTCTCGTGCGATAGCCTGCAGCATGGGTGCAACCTCATCGGTGATATAGTGAATCCATGCCTCATGGCGGCGGATACGGTCGTATGCAGGAGTTACGGTGTCCGACCACGTTTCCTTGTCGATAGTGTCAATGGAAAGCACCATAACCTCGCCGGAGTTTATCCACGGACTCCACGTATCGGTCATGTTGAAATTCTCAAAATCGAAAAATCTGCCGTCCTGACACGGGATAAAAAGCACGGGTCTGCCGCCGTGACCGTAGAGCTTGCACTCCATCTCACGCTGTAACGCGTTTGAATAAAACTTGATGTACTGTGTTTCCATTTATTCTGCCTCGTAAAGTAAAGTTTTCATAAAATAGGGTATCTGCTTCTCCCAGCTTGCCTCGCAATGCGTGCCGCCGGGAATGATACGGAATGAAAGGTCAACCTTTTTGTCAATCAACAGCGAAGCAACCTTGGTAAGCCGTTTTGCCATGTTTTTGTGATTGCCGAGCTCGTTTGCTCCGTAATCCATATAAATAACCGTATCGTCGGCGATATCTGCCGATTTAATAAAATCATCAATCTGCTTTGCCGCAAACCACACCGAGGGTGAAAGGCATGCTGCCTTTGAAAAAACGTGATTGTAACCGGCTACGGCGTACAGACTCATGAGTCCGCCCATTGAGCTGCCCGCAATAAAGGTATGCTCTCTGTCAGGAAGTGTAGGAAAGCGGCGGTCGATTTCTTTTTTAAAGACGTTTATCAGCCAATCCATTGTCTGCTCTCCCCTGCCGACAACGTTACCGAGATCCGAGTTGTAAAACGAAAACGGCGAATACTCTGAAAGTCTGCCGCCGTTTGGTGAGTGGTTGCACTCAATAGCGGCAATTATCATCGGAGTTTTGGTTTTGTCCATATACTCCTTCATGCCCCAGCATTTGCCGTAGGTTGCATCGTAGTCAAAGAAAACGTTGTGACCGTCAAACATATAGAGTACGGGAAAACGGCGGTCGGTATTCTTTCTCGCCTCTTTGGGTAAATATACGTATGCGTTTCTGGGTTCATCACCCGAAAAGCACGGATAATTCAGTTTCCATTTGATAATCATAGGTAAATCCTTGTAAAATGCCGATTGGTATTTTTATATAATATCACAAACCTCTATGAAAAGCAACAAAATCATGGATTTTAGTCATTATCGGTATCAATTCCTATAGTATTCGCAAGCACGCCCGCACTTTTTATCGAACCGTGACCGAACTTTTTGCGGATATCATCCATCACACGCTCACGCTTTTCGTTTCTTTCATCGCTTTTCACATCATCAAAAAAGCCTATCTGCTCTGCAGTATCTTCAGGCACAAGTCCCGTTCCCGTCACTGTAAGCGCACGTATGCCAAGCCGTGGATTCCACGTGCTTTGCAGCAAAGCCGCCGACGCCTCACGCAGTTCCCTTGCAAGCTGTGTGGGGGATTTAAGCGGTGCCTGACGCTGAACTGTGACAAAATTTTCATCCTTGATTGAAAGCTGAACCGTAGTGCACTTGACATGCTTTGCACGCATGCGTGCCGCCGCAAGGTCGCAAACCGCATCAAGCCCCTGCATGATGTCCTCCATGCCGTAAAGGTCACGTGAAAATGTGATGCCGTTGCCCACGCTTTTTACCTGTCTTTGGTCATATACGCTGCGAACCTCATCGTCATCGTTTCCGTTTGCGTAGTTATATAGCATTTTGCCAAGCTTGCCGAGTTTATATTCAAGAAAATCGGGGCTTGCATTTGCAAGCTCACCAATGGTTTTTATACGCATATCCGCAAGCACCTTCGCCGCACTCTTGCCAACGTATAAAAGGTCACGGGCAGGCAGTTTCCAGACGATTTCTTTAAAATGCTCACGGTCAATAACACTCACCGCATCGGGCTTTCTTAAGTCGCTGCCGAGTTTTGCAAAGGTTTTATTAAAAGAAACCCCTATTGATACGGTAAGCCCTGTTTCACGTTTTATGCGATGACGCAGTTCCTCGGCAATGGTTACACCGTCACCGAAAAGTTTTTTGCTGCCGCTCACGTCAAGCCATGATTCGTCTATTCCGAAAGGCTCAACAAGGTCGGTGTATTCACGGTAGATTTCATTGACCTCGTGTGAATAGCGTTCATACAAATCATGGTGCGGCGGCACAAGTACAAGCTCGGGGCATTTTTGCTTTGCCGCCCATATCGTTTCGGCAGTTACAACGCCGTACTTTTTCGCTTTTTCATTTTTGGCAAGTATAATGCCGTGACGTTTATCGGGGTCACCGCATACCGCCATCGGATATTCGTTGAGCGATGGATTAAGCACCGCTTCAACAGATGCAAAAAATGAATTCAAATCCGAGTGAAGTATCACTCTGTCCATACGCTCACCTCCGTAAATTGTTAGTTTATGAGAATAATTGTCAGAACCTTTTCAGGAAAGGAATGCGTCGCTAACTGTTGTTTTAATAATAACTTTTGTTCAGACGCATCTTGAGTTTGCAAAATGCAAACTCATAAAATCAGCAAAATGATAAACACACCTCCAAACCTTTTTTGGTAAAAAATATTGTCTGTAGCCATGGCTAATTATTAAACTTTTACAGTTTTTCTTTGGTTCTTTCTTTTTAAGAAAGAACGCCTTCGTTCTCCATAAACACCAATCTATCTCTTCCTCTTGAAAAACTCCTGCAGCATAGTTCGGCATTCTTCTTCCATAACACCGCCGACTATCTCGGGCTTATGATTAAGCGGATATGCGTTAAGGTCAAGCACACTGCCAAACGCACCTGCACGTTTATCATATGCACCGAAAACGACTCTGTCGATACGGGAGTTTACAATGGCTCCTGCACACATCGGACAAGGTTCAAGCGTGACGTAAAGTGTGCAGTTCGGTAGCCGCCAGCCTCCAAGTGCCTTGCATGCCATATCGACCGCCATAGTTTCTGCGTGGCAAAGTGCATTTTTTGCAGTTTCACGCAGATTATGTGCCCTTGCTATTATTTCTCCGTTATGCACTACAACAGCACCCACAGGAACTTCGTCCATTTCTGCCGCAATGCGTGCCTCGGCTATCGCCTCAGCCATATAGTATAAATCGTCAGTCATAGTATCACCCAAATCATCAATACAAAAGTAGCAACTGCAAACACAAAGAATAACGGTGTGCAAAGTTCCTTAATTTTTTCTCTGTCAGCCGAGTAAAGCAATTTTACAGTGTCTTTGCAAAGCTTTGTTTCTTTAAACGCTTTTGCACAAACCAAAAACGAAACCGCAAAAACGAAAAGTGCAATATACTCCCATAGTCCGCTTGGCAGATATGATAGTGCAAGCGAAGTGAGATTGTTCAAAAAGTGCAAAAGCATACCGAGATAGATACACTCGGTCAGATATACAAGTGCGGTTATAAACAGTCCCGAAAAAAGTGCATAAGGCAGTTTGGTAACATCGGTATGCATAAGCGCAAACAGTACCGCACAAATAACAATGCCTGCACCGCCATGCCCTGCCAATATACCAAGCACACCGCCACGCACAAGCCACTCCTCAAAAAACGCAGGGATAAGGCATGAAAACACAAAAAGATACAAAAAATCAGTACGCGGCATGCTTGACTGTACTGCAGTACCAAAAGCCTTGACGGTCAAAAAAGTTATCGCACTGATGAGTGCCGCACCGCATATGCAAAACACAAAGAAAAGCACATATTCGTTTCTTTTATATATAACGGTGTTGCAGTCACGTGTGCCAAAGGTTTTTCCGCGTATTTTTGAACCAAAAATCAGCATCGGCACACTGCATGCAATTATGGTTCTGAAATCTCCCCATCTTTCGGGAAAGAAAAAAATTATCGCAAGCCACAAAAGCATCATAAGCGATGCGGCATTGCCATGTTTTAATTTTGTCATAGTTACACCATGTAAATTAATGTTTATGGTATTAAAATCCTGTTTTTCGGGCGGACATGTGCCGACCGAAAAACTCCTTAAAAACCGCGTGCGGTCGAGCACGACGCGAGTGAACGGTTTTGCAACCACTTGAAAATGCTTGCATTTTCAAGTGAGAAAAAC
>JAZQEH010000055.1:0-18441 GCA_045538895.1 Eubacteriales bacterium | reverse complement strand
CGTTTGTCAGCACTCTGAAGTGCGTGTCGAAAGACACGCACTTTTTTACCACACAAACGGAATCAATCTGTACTTTACTTTTTCTTTATACGCTTTATATCCAACAAGATTATTCTCAAGAAGTTTCTCCTCGTTTTTTATGCGTATTACAATTACAACAGGATAAAAAACAACAAGTGCAAACGAAATCCATGAGCCAAGTATAACAGGAATCGCAAAAAACATTATAACAGTTGCAAGATACATCGGATGCCTTACAAAAGCATATACACCGGTATCAACAACGCTTTGACCTTCCTCGACCTTTATTGTTCTTGACAGGTATTCATTTTCACGGAGAACCTCTGCATAAAAGGCATATCCAAAAAGAAAGATTGCTGCCGCAACTAATGAAATCCACTGCGGCATATCTGACCATGCGAACCTGAAGTCAAAGCCTGCGATAACAAATATAGCAATAAATAGCACGGCAGATGCGGCAACTATGCCTATTTGCACTTTTTCTTTTTCTTTAGTATCAAGCCTTCTGGCAAGCAGACCTCTTGCAAACATAAGCATAACTATACCGAGTACAATCATTGGAACAAACAAAGTAACAATAAACAGCCACGCACCGAAATAATCAAACGTTCCCGCCGGTAAAAAAAGAAGCAAAAATACAAATGCCGCACCCGTTATAAGTTTTAAAAAGGCATTAAAAAACAGTTTCACTTTCCGCCCTCCTATAATCACTTGGAGATATTCCCGCATGCTTTTTAAACATTCTGCTGAAATAGAAAGCATCATCAAATCCGAAGCACTCTGCAACCGCACTAACAGAGAATCCGCTTTTAAGTAACCGTTTTGCTTCTGCAACCAGTATTTCTGCACGGTATTGCTTTGGCGGTTTGCCGAACGCCTCATGAAATGTCCTTATAAAATGTGACTTTGACATGTTACACATTTTCGCATATTCGTCATTACTGCACCATTTATCAAAATTAGTGTGCATATATACAATCGCCGGCTCGAGCATAGCACGATACGTCTTGTTTTTGGGTACCCAAAACTCATCTGCAATCAATGCAATAAGTGAAACAAGTCTGCCTGCACAGTAAAGTTCCGCACTTCTTAAATCAGCCGCAAATTTACCGGCGGCTTCAATGCAGAACTCCTCAAATGCGGAAAAATTACCGATATAAAAATACTGTTTATCAAAAAAACTCAGCATCCGTTCAACTTCACTTCCTGAAAAATGTATCCAATAAAAACTTGTATCGAGGACAGAGCGGTATATCTGCGGCTCGCAAGGACGAAACAGGATTATATTACCTTTTCCTAAAACAACCTCTTTTTCATCAAGCGTAAGATTCAGGCAACCGTGACTTATGTATATAAGCTGATAATCTTTACGTCCGTTGGTACGCCTTGTATTTATTTCTTTTGCCGTATCAATAAAAGCGCCGCAGTTATTAAGTCTTATAAAGTCGGTGCTTTGAAAGTCAGAATTCTTAACTGCTCTTGCCGAAATATACTTCATTTACATCACCCATGTCTATTATATTACAAGTAAATCCGCTTGTAAATAGCATTTTTGTCCATGTAAAAGCACTATTAACCATTCACTTCTACGATGGCAAGTTTTATAATTGATTCAAAGTCACGGAGGTGTAAATCATGGCAGAAAAAATACTTTTCAACAATGACTGGCGATTTCACAAAGGCGAAATAGAGGTACAAATGCCACCGTATAAAGGTGCATCGTATATGCAGGCAAAAACCGAGCATATGCTTACCGGACCTGCCGCATACGCATACAATGACCGCATTAACGATTACAGAACGTCGACGCTGTACACAAGTGAAAAATGGCAAGCCGTAAATCTGCCGCACGATTATATTTTGCTCTCCGAGCCTGACGAGCAGTACAACTGCGGACTTGGATACTTTAAATACGAAAACGCATGGTACCGCAAGCACTTTTCTTTATGTGAGGATGACCGCACAAAGAGAATTGCTTTATACTTTGAGGGTATTGCCACCGAAAGCGAAGTTTTTGTAAACGGTTGCTCAGTAGCACGTAATTTTTGCGGCTACACTTCTTTTGAGGTGGATATTACTGACTTTGTATACTTTGATAAAGAGAATATTGTAGCCGTACATACTGTGACAAGCCGTCACGAAAGCTGGTGGTACGAGGGCGGTGGAATTTGCCGTAATGTGTGGCTTAAAAAAAGTTCTCCGCTACACTTTGCACTCTATGGCTTATACGCAAAGCCGGAACTATGCAAAAATAATACATGGAAAGTTTCATTAAGTGCAGAGATTGAAAACTGTTTTGATGTAGTGAAAAATGCAGACGTGCATATTTCTATCTGCGACAATAAAGGTAATTGCGTCGGCAGCTTTGCAACGGGTATCGCTGTTAACGAGTTCGGAAGCACGGTTGCAAAAGGTGAGATAACCGTCACTAATCCGATGCTATGGTCACCCGACACCCCTGTTCTTTACACGGTAAAAGCCGATATCGTTTTGAACAGTGCAATTTGCGATAGCGAAAGTACTCGAATAGGATTCAGGACTTTTACAGCAAACCAAAACGGATTTTTTATAAACGGAAAGCCCTACAAAATCAAAGGTTTGAACGTACATGAGGATTTTGGCTTCACGGGTAGAGCCATCCCTGAAAACATTCACCGTTACAAGCTGAAAATGCTAAAGGAAATGGGAGCAAACGGCTACAGATGCTCCCACTATCCACAAAATGAAGCTTTAATGGATGCACTCGACGAAGAGGGCTTTATTGTCATGGCAGAAACCCGTCATTTTGATTCATCCGAAGAAGGCATAAAGCAGCTTGAAATGCTTATAAAGCGTGACCGGAACCACCCCTCGATTTTCTTCTGGTCGCTCGGTAACGAAGAACCGCGGCACAGAACCGAAAACGGACTGAAAACATTCCGTCGTATGCGTGCTGCGGCTAAAAAGCTTGATGACACAAGGCTATTCACAAGTGCGGTTTGCGCACCACCTGAAAAAGCACCAATCATGGCAGAACTCGATGTGATCGGTATAAACTATAACCTTGATATGTACGATGATGCAAGGCGGCTCTACCCCGACAAAGCGTTTATAGCTACCGAATACAGTGCAACAAGTACAACACGGGGGTGGTACAAGGATGACTGTCCTGCACGCGGTTACATGTCTGCGTATGATAAAGACACCGACTCACTGTTCCGTTCAAGAGAGTATTCATGGAAAGTGATTGCGGCAAGCGACGATATACTTGGCGGTTATCAGTGGGACGGTTTTGAGCACAGAGGCGAATGCTTGTGGCCAAGACTTTGCTCACAGGCAGGTGCTATTGACCTGTTTTTGAGAAAAAAAGATGCTTTTTATCAAAACCTCTCTCAATGGTCTTCCGCACCCATGATTCATATGCTCCCGCATTGGAATCTGCCGGAAAAAGACGGCACTTTGATTCGTGTAGTCGCATATACGAATTGCGAAGAAGCTGAATTGTTTTTAGGTAATATCAGCCTTGGAAAGCAACTCATTGAGAAATACGGAATCGCCGAGTGGAAAGTACCGTATGTTGACAAGAAGGTAAAAGTAGTCGGTTATATAAATGGTAAGGCAACCGTTTCAGATTTTGTTGAGCGTACAGGCACCGCCGTTTCTCTTAAGCTTGAACTTGACAATGATCACCTTGCCGCAAACGGCGATGATATTGCCATAGTTTCATGCTATGCTCTTGATGTAAGCGGACGCAAGGTACCAAGTGCTTCCTGCTTGGTTTCTTTTGCAACCAATAAACTCGGTCAAATTGTAGGCACAGGCTCAGACGTGTGCGACCATAACCGTGTTGATTTGCCGGTACGCCGAATGCGTGAGGGTGTTGTTGCAGCAGCCATACGTGTCGGAAACGAAGGCGGTATTCTTAAAGTCTACGCCGAAGCAGACGGTCTTGCCGGAGATACAATAGAGATTACACTCAAGGAGAAAAACTAAAAATGGGATATATTTTTGTTCTCCTCTCTTCACTTTTCGGAGCAGCAAAAGGCTATGCAGGAAAGAAAAGCTCGTATGCACTTTCCGATTTCCCTGCCATGCTATACTTCAGCATGCTGAGAACTATTATTTGTGCGATACTCGGATTGTTAATATGGCTTATGCTCGGTACTTTTACTCTTCCCTCTGCCGTTGCCTTGACAATATGTCTTTTCTCCGGCATCTCCATGAGCGGATTTTTGATTTCATGGGTTGCGGCAGTAAAAAGCGGAGCATATGTACGGCTTGACGTTTTTTGCCAAATGGGTATGGTTATCCCCTGCATTTTTGCAGCACCTATTTTAAAAGAAGAAACCACTGTTTTTCAATATATCGCTTTGGGATTTCTTATAATAGCAGTTTTTCTGTTAAGCAACAATAAAAGCGCAAACACCCAAATGCAGTTTAAGGAATATCTTTTATTGCTTTTCGTTTGGATTTTTTCGGGAACAAACAGTCTGTGCGTAAAACTATATTCTTCCACAGGTGGAACCGACACCGTTTTTTACAACCTTGTAACATTTTTTGTGAGTGCGATTTCGCTTGCAATTACATTCTTATTTTCTGCTAAAAAACAAAAAATTCCGTCGCTTCCTAAAAAAGTATATACTACCTATCTACCCGTTATGGCGATTTGTCTGTTTTTGAATATACTTTTTACAGTTTTATCCGCACAGAATCTCCCCTCGATTGTTTTATTCCCGCTTCAAACAGCACTCGGATTGTTTTTGTCATGCATAATGGCAGTATTTATGTTTAAAGAAAAATTAACCAAAACAAACATTTTGGGGATAATAATTGCTATCACTTCGCTTTGTGTTATCAACTTTATGTAAAAATTTATGTAAAAAATGCGTGTCTGTTGACACGCATTTTTTACTGATTAAGCTTTTTAAGTCTTGCCTCTTCCTTAAGACGAAGCTCGGTATTAAGAATACGCTTGCGAAGACGGATGGACTTTGGAGTTACCTCAATAAGTTCATCGTCCGCAATATACTCAATAGCCTCCTCAAGGCTGAACACCTTATGCGGAACAAGGCGGAGCGCCTCATCTGCGCCTGAAGAACGAATTGCAGTAAGATGCTTCTTTTTGCAAACGTTAACCGCAATATCACCCTGTTTGGGGTTAGAGCCGACAATCATGCCTTCATATACAGGAGTCTGAACACCGATAAACATCTGTCCGCGGTCCTGCGAATTGAAAAGACCGTATGACGTAGCCTCGCCTGCTTCACTTGCAACAAGCGAACCGGTAAATCTTGTAGTTACCTCACCCTTATACGGCTGATAAGAATCGAAAATGGTATTAAGAATTCCCTCTCCGTGTGTGTCGGTAAGAAATTCGCTGCGGTAACCGAAAAGACATCTTGACGGAACAAGATATTCAAGTCTTGTTCTTGTGCCTCTCGGCTCCATTGTAACAAGCTCTCCTTTACGTGCACCGAGTTTTTCCATAACCGCACCGTTGTAGATATCGGGGCAGTCTATAATTACACGCTCGATAGGCTCGCACTTTTTACCGTCGATATCACGGAAAAGCACCTTGGGAGTGGAGCAAACAACTTCATATCCCTCTCTGCGCATTGTTTCAATAAGAATAGCAAGGTGCATTTCGCCTCTACCTGCAACCTTAAAGCTCTCGGTTGTATCTCCGTCAGTTACACGAAGCGATACGTCCTTAAGCAATTCCTTATAAAGTCTTTCACGAAGATGACGGGATGTAACAAACTTGCCTTCTTTACCAGCAAAAGGACTGTTGTTTACGGAGAAGGTCATTTCCATTGTAGGCTCGCTCACCTTTACAAATTCAAGAGGTTCAACGCACGTAGTAGAAGTAACGGTGTCGCCGATATTGATTCCCTCGGCACCGCTGAAACAAACAATATCGCCAACCTTTGCAGTTTCAACAGGAACACGTACAAGTCCATCAATCTGATAAAGACTAACGATTTTTGCACGTTTTGGGGTAGCGCCGCTATGGAAATTGGAAATCATGATCTCCTGATTCTGCTTTACAACTCCACGCTCAATTCTGCCGATACCGATTCTGCCTACATAATCATTGTAGTCAATAGATGAAACAAGCATCTGAAGCTCACCGTCTTCATCCCCATCGGGAGCAGGCATGTATTCAAGAATTTTATCAAACAAAGGACGAAGGTCAGTACCTTCTACACTTGGGTCTTCTGTTGCAGTACCTGCTCTGCCCGAGCAGAATATCATAGGACTGTCAAGCTGTTCATCGTTTGCATTGAGTTCAAAGAAAAGCTCAAGCACTTCATCCTGAACCTCTTCAAGACGTGCATCGGGCTTGTCGATTTTGTTAATTACAACTATAACACGGTGGTTAAGCTGAAGCGCACGTTCAAGTACAAAACGTGTCTGCGGCATAGGTCCCTCGGCGGCATCTACAAGCAGAAGTACACCGTTAACCATCTTGAGAATACGCTCAACCTCACCGCCAAAGTCAGCGTGGCCGGGGGTGTCGATAATGTTAATCTTTACATCACCGTAATGTACTGCGGTATTCTTTGCAAGAATTGTAATTCCTCTTTCTTTTTCGAGGTCACCTGAGTCCATTACACGCTCTGTAGTCGTTTGATTCTCACGGTATATGCCGCCTTGACGAAGCATCTCATCAACGAGGGTAGTCTTACCGTGGTCTACGTGAGCAATAATGGCTATGTTTCTTAAATCTTCTCTTACCACTTTCTTTTACCTCTGCAAACTTTAGATTTCATAACCTAAATATTCTATCACATTTATTTATAAATTGAAATAGTTTTTTTGACAAAATTTTAGTTTTTCTATTATTGGATAATAGAGCATACTGCCGAAAACATGGTTTAATGTTGACTTTGAAAAACAAAAATACTATAATCACAGTATACGAAAGTGAGTGATATATATGAAAATCAAAGGACTTATATTTGACCTTGACGGAACTCTTGCCGATACTATTCCCGAACTAAACCGTGCCATGAACGTAACACGTTCCCGTTTCGGTCTTGAACCTATTGGGAGAAAAGAAGTTCTTGTCGGTATAAATGACGGACCGAGAATGTTTGTAAAACGCACTTTCCCCGAAGGTACCGACGAAAAAACAATAGACGAAGCTACAGAATGGTATGTTAAAGACTACGAGGACTACTATAAATACACAAACACCGCTTTTGACGGAATGGTAGAAACCATTGACGAGCTTAAAAAGAAAGGTTGCAAGGTTGCAGTTCTCACTAACAAGGCACACAAAGCGGCCGTTCTTCTTACCGAACAAATATTCGGCAAAGGAGTATTTGAGATAATATGGGGAGTGAAAGATAAACCGCTGAAGCCCTCTCCCGACGCAGCTTTAGAAATTGCCAGAATTTTCGACCTTAACCCCGACGAAATATGTTTCGTCGGCGACTCGCACATTGATATGCAAACAGGAACAAATGCCGGCATGCATGTTATTGGTGTAAGCTACGGCTACAAGCCTGTTGAAGTTTTGAAAGAAAACGGTGCACAGTATATCGCTGATAAGGCGACAGATATATTAAAAATTGCAATGTCGATAAAATAATTCTTGACATATCCGGTTTTTGGATATATACTGAAATCACCGAACAGAATATATGTCAGGGGTGCTGCTGAAAGCGGCTGAGACAAGTTTTTTACTTGAACCCTTAACCTGATACGGATAATGCCGTCGTAGGGAGATATAACACGAGAAATATATTTCCGCACAGGCATATCGTCTGTGCGGAATTTATTTTTTGGAGGTTTTTCTATGAAAAACACAAAGGTCAGAGCACTTGTCGAAAGTGCAATTATGATTGCTATTGCAACGGTACTCAGCATGATTAAAATAGTTGATTTGCCGTATGGCGGATCTGTAACTATTGCATCAATGTTCCCAATTGCAATTGTATCATACCGTCATGGAATCAAATGGGGTTGTGCTTCAGGTCTTGCATACGGTGCCATACAACAATTATTAGGACTTTCTACATTGTCATATGTAACAGGTTGGCAAAGCATTGTTGCTATTATCATGCTTGACTATATTGTAGCTTTTGCCGTAGCAGGACTCGGCGGCATTTTCCGCAAGTCTGTAAAGGATCAAAGCACCTCACTCGCACTTGGCGGTATTTTGGTGTGTGTATTGCGTTATGCCTGTCACGTACTTACAGGTGCAACAATCTGGGCGGGAATTTCAATTCCTACAAAAGCAGCTCTAATATACTCATTCATATACAATGCTACATATATGATACCTGAAACCATTATAATGGTAATTGTTGCTGTATATATGGGCTCTGTTATGAACTTCAATGCACAGATACCCGTACGCACTATCAAAAACGGAAGCGGCTCTGTATCGGGTATAATTACTGCCCTTTCCGGTTTACCGATTGCAGTTGCTCTTATCGTTGATGTTGCTCTCATTTTTTCCAAACTGCAAAACGCCGAAACAGGCGAATTTGCAATTGAGCAAATTATCAATGTAAACTGGGGGCTTGTAGGTATCGTAAGTGCAGCGGCTATTATTCTTGCAGGAGTTTTATTCCTCATGGGTAAATCGAAAAAGAACGCCGCTTGACAAAATAAAAAAAGCGTTATATAATAACGTGGCAACCGAGTGCATGATCGCGCGATATGGTGCCGAAAGGTATTATCGTGAGGAAAGTCCGAGCTTCACAGGGCAGGATAACGGATAACGTCCGCCGAGGGTGACCTCAGGGAAAGTGCAACAGAAATAGACCGCCGCATATGCGGTAAGGATGGAAAGGCGAGGTAAGAGCTCACCGGCACGGCAGGCAACTGCGTGCAAATGTAAACCCTATCCGAAGCAACACCGTTTAAGGAGCGTTTGCCCGACATATCTCCTTGGGTGGCAGCGGGATTATATCCCCAAGCCGTTTGGTAACAAGCGGCGAAGATAGATGATCATGAAGTGTTTTCACTTACAGAACTCGGCTTATAGCTCGTGTTGCAGTCCGACAACGAAAGTTGTCGGACTTTTTTTGTATAAACAAAGCCGCAAACGTACATACTGTTTTTACCATTCAAAAGGGAGTGAAAACATGATAGAATCGGATACCATAAAACTTTTACGTGAGTGTGATGCGGGCGTAAAAATGGGTGTTTCATCCATTGATGACGTTTTAGACTATGTGCATCACAAAGACTTCAAAGAACTCTTGACAAAATGCAAAAACGAACACGTCGAACTTAAAGACGAAATCGAAAAGCTGCTTGATAAATACCATGATGACGGCAAGGAACCAAACCCTATGGCAAAAAGCATGTCATGGATCAAAACCAACGTAAAACTCGGACTTAACGAATCTGACAAAACAATAGCCGACCTTATGACAGACGGATGCAACATGGGTGTAAAATCGCTTAACATGTACCTCAACAAGTATGAAGCCGCCGACGAGGTTTCAAAGGATATTACAAAGCGTCTTATCAATCTTGAAGAAAAACTTGCGGTAGATATCCGTTGCTATTTATAACAAAAAGGTGAAATCCATTGGATTTCACCTTTTTAATTCAAAAGATATATCGCAAAATTCAGATATGCCGCAAACGTTACCCATAATAGATACGGTATAAACAAATATCCCGCAGGCTTCGAGATGCGATAAAACAGCACCGTTGTAAGTATTATCAGCAGCCACAGAATAATCAACCATACAAAGGCAAATAAATAATTTTCAAGGTTAAAGAAAATAATTGACCAGAAAAAATTAAAAAACAGTTGAATACCGTAAACAGTAAGGGCAGTTTTAGCACGGTACTTTTTCCCCGATGTCAGAACAAGATACGATGCTATGCCCATCAAAATATACAAAACACTCCACACTACCGGAAAAAGCCATCCAGGAGGCGACAAGGGCGGTTGATTCAGCATACTAAAGCTTTTCATGCTATCCATTGTAAGAAATGCGGAGAGTCCGCCTACTGCAAGCGGTATTGCGATACATACAAACAGTTTCTTCCACTCAATTTTCAAAAACAATCACCTCCGTAAAAATATACTATGCCCAATCATGTTCTTTTATTCTTAAAAAGTTTTGTCTTTACTTATTGCTTTTGTGAATACAATTATATATAATATATACTAAGTATATTTATATTCACACGAAAGAGGCGATATTTTGAATCCTGATTTTCACGGCAAAAAATGTACCGTTATCGGTCTTGGAATTTCCAATATTCCGCTTATAGATTTTTTGCTTAACCGAGGCGCTACTGTAATTGCACGCGACCAAAAGGAAATAGATACAAACAACGAAAAAATAAAGGATTTTCAAAACCGCGGAGTTATCTTCAAATGCGGAACCGATTACCTTGAAAACATCGACGGAGATTTTGTTTTCCGTTCCCCCGGTATACGTCCCGACATTCCGCAGATTGCAAAAGCTGTAGCAAACGGTGCAGTTCTCACATCCGAAATGGAACTTTTTTTCGAGCTTTGCCCTGCGAAAATCTTTGCAATAACCGGCTCTGACGGCAAAACCACCACAACAACTCTCACATACAAACTGCTTGAAGCACAGACGAAGAAAGACGGTGCACCAAGAAATATCTATGTAGGCGGCAACATCGGTGCTCCACTGCTCCCGCTTGTAGACGAAATGCGCGAAAACGATTATGCAGTTGTTGAACTCTCAAGTTTTCAGCTTATGACCATGAAAAAATCCGCATGGGCTGCCGCAATTACAAACATTACCCCCAACCATCTCAACTGGCACACCGATATGGACGAATACACCGTTTCCAAGCACAACGTTTACCGTCACGGTGCAAGCCGAGTGGTTCTTAACCTTGATAACGAACTTACTTCAAAAATCATCGGCACAAGCGGCGGTGAAGAACTGACGTTTTCTCTGGAAAGCACAAATGCCGATATATGCGAAAATGACGGCTACATTACCGTGAATAATGAAAAATACCTCAAGGTAAGCGATATTAAAATCCCCGGCAGATTCAACGTTGCAAACTACATGTGTGCTATAGGAATGACGCTCGGCTTTGTCACTAAAGATACCATTACAGAAGTAGCCAAGACGTTTGGCGGCGTTGAACACAGAAATGAGTTTGTAAAAGAAGTTAACGGTGTCAAATACTATAATTCTTCTATCGACTCCTCGCCGTCACGTACTATAGCGGCACTTTCTTCTTATCCTCAAAAGCCTATTCTTATTTGTTGCGGCAGAGATAAACACGTTCCGTTTGACACGCTTGCTGATGCTATTTTAGAAAAAGCAAAAGCTCTTATATTATCAGGTGAAGCGATTGAACCTATTCTTGCAGCCATGAAAAAAGCAAACTGCGGAGATTTTACAATACTTATTGAGCCTGAATTTGAAGATGCGATCCTTGCCGCACGTAATTTGGCAACAAGCGGTGATATTGTACTTCTCTCCCCTTCATGTACCTCGTTTGACGCTTTCAAAAATTTTGAAGAACGAGGCAGAAAATTCAAAGAAATAGTTAATAATTTTTAAAAGGAAATCACAATGAACGGAAAACTCAAGCTTCTTACAACCGAAGCCGAAAAGGAACTTGCAGACATATATGCAGAACTTGATGCAGTGTCAATGAAAAACACTGAAAAAATACTGGATGCTTTCAGAAACAACCGTGTTAGCGAAGCTATCTTTGCCCCCACAAGCGGTTACGGCTATGATGACCGAGGCAGAGATACGCTTGATAAAATCTATGCAGAGGTTATGGGTGCTGAAGCCGCATTTGTGCGTCACAGTATTGCAAGCGGAACACATGCGCTGGCTATAGGTCTTTATGCCCTGCTCCGCCCCGGTGACATTCTCTACTCCGTAGCCGACAAGCCATACGACACACTCGACGAAGTGATAGGCAACGTCGGTGAGGACGGCAGAGGCTCTCTCAAGGATTTCGGCGTTTCATACATGCAATCGGATTTCAAGGACGGAAAACTTAACCTTAAAGAAATACGTGAAACGCTCCTCGCCAACAAAAACATAAAAGTAGTATTTATTCAACGCTCCAAGGGCTACTTGAACCGCCCCACTCTCACCATTGACGAGATCGGCGAAGTTGCAACACTCGTGCACGAAGTTTCAGATGCCTATGTAGTGGTTGACAACTGCTACGGTGAATTTGTTGAGGACAGGGAGCCAACCGAGGTTGGTGCAGACATGATAATCGGCTCGCTTATCAAAAACCCCGGTGGTGGAATGGCTGAGTCCGGCGGCTATATCGCCGGCACGAAAAAGGCTGTTGAACTTGCAGGTTACCGTTTCACCGCAGTTGGTGTCGGACTTGAAATAGGTGCCTCCCTCGGTCAGACCAAAAGCATGTACCGTGGTCTTTTCTATGCACCGCACACAGTTGCTCAAGCGATGAAAACCGCACATTTTGCCGCATATATATTTGAAAAACTCGGCTATGATTGCTCCCCGCGTTACAATGAACGTCGCAGCGACATTATACAGATGATACGGTTCGGTGCTCCCGAAAAGTTGATTGCTTTTTGTCAGGGTATTCAGGCAGGTTCACCTGTTGATGCATTCGTTTCTCCGGAGCCATGGGACATGCCCGGATATACTGACCCTGTTATCATGGCGGCAGGAGCTTTTGTTGGCGGTTCGTCAATAGAACTATCAGCCGACGGTCCTATCCGCCCGCCGTATTCCGCATTTTTACAAGGCGGTCTTACATATGAAAGCGGCAAGATTGGTATTTTATCTGCCGCAAGAGCGTTACTTAAACTTGAACAAGGAGTCTGACATGAAAAGAGTTATTGCAATTTCACTTTGCCTTTTTGTTTGCTTTGGCTTTATTGCCTGCGGCAACAAAAGTGATATTACCGTTCCCATGGGAATGATGCTTGCATCTGATGAAAGCATTCCCGATTACGTACTTATGGTGCCTAACGACTGGACAATCGAAAGTACAACCGGCACTACAACCGCTTATTACAAAGACAATTTAAGCAATGCTATACTTGCAACATTCAGTGCTACATTCAACACCCCCGAAAGTGCGGATGTAACACTTGAAAACTACTTTGACGGTTATGCAAATGAATTTGAAGCAGTTTTCGGTGAAATCAAAAGCACAGAAGTAAAAGACAGCTTGCTCGGCGGAGAAAGTGCAAAGGAATACGTGTATACCGCCAAATTCGGAGATACTGAGTACAAATTCTGGCAGGTGATATGCTTCCATAACGGCATTATTTATACGCTCACATATTCCGCAACGACTGATTATTTTGACAACTATGCTGAAGATATGTCCCTTATCTTAAGCAATTTTTACTTTAAATAATGGCTCACGAGATTTATTTTGACAACAGTGCCACAACACCTCTTTGCGATGCAGCAAAACTTGCGATGACCGATGTCATTGAAAACGTATACGGCAATCCGTCTTCGCTTCACTCTATCGGTCTTAAGGCAGAAAAGATTGTTAGTGCGGCACGAAATGACATCCTCGCTTCAATCGGAATCCGTGGCGATTCAAAACAACTTATCTTTTGCGGAAGCGGAAGTGAAGCCAACAATTTAGCCACCGTAGGCGTATATTTGTCCAAAAAAAGGCTGCCAGGTACTAAAATTATTACCACCGCCGGTGAACACTCCTCAATAGAAGCCGCGCTTTCATTTCTTGAAAGCGTTGGTGCAAAGGTTGTGCGACTTTCTACCAAAAGCGGAAAAATTGATTTTGATGAATTTTCAAATTCACTTTCTCCCGATACGGCGATTGTTTCGGTAATGCTCGTCAATAACGAAACGGGAGCACGCTACCCTGTTGAAGAACTTTTCAAAGTGGCAAAGCAGCGTGTACCGGATGTCATCTGCCACTGTGATGCCGTTCAGGCATACGGCAAAATAAGATTCACGCCCAAAAGCCTCGGTGCTGACCTTGTAACCGTAAGTGCCCACAAGATTCACGGGCCTAAGGGCATCGCTGCTCTGTATGTTTCTCCCGATATTATAAAACGAAAAGCAATTTCTCCCGTAATCCACGGCGGTCAGCAGGAAAACGGGTTGCGTGCGGGTACTGAAAACACCATTTGCATTGCAGGTTTCGGTGCTGCGGCAAGAGAGCTTGTTGCGTCTTTTGCAAGCAGCAATGATACTATCACCAAGATAAAAGAGCATATTGTAAACCGTATTCTTAACGATAAAGCCTTGCAGGAAATACGCATCAACACGCCTGAAAATGCCGTATCCGGCATTATAAACATTACGCTTCCCTGCATAAAAAGTGAAACGATGCTACACTTTCTTTCGGGCAAAGGCGTTTTCGTTTCAAGCGGCTCTGCTTGCTCTTCTCATGCAAAAAGTGTGAGCCGTGCTTTAAGTGCCTTCGGTTTAACAGACAAAGATGCAGACTGCTCTATTCGAATAAGCATTTCCAAATACAACACTATAGAAGAAGCGGACATCCTTTGCGACCTGCTTGCAGAAGGACTGGACTCGCTTATCAGGATAAAAAAATGAGAACTGCTACAAAGATATTACTTAAATTGAATAAACTTTTCAAAGCACCGGTGCATCCGTTGAATTTGCAGAATGACGGTGTTATGTCATACGCTATGTGGCAATATACCAAAGGTGCGGAAACTATAAAGTTTTACCTTGACTTTTGCGATGAAAAAGAAATGTTTAACGGCAAAACCGTTTTGGACATTGGTTGCGGCGCAGCCGGAAAATCCTTGTACTACGCTTCAAGAGGTGCAAAAGTAATTGGTGTCGAAATTCTTGAAAAATATGAGGAAGAGGCGAAGGCTCTCGCAAATGAACTCGGACTTGCCGATAAATTCAGTTTTGTTTGTGCTGATGCATCCGCACTCCCTTTTGAGGACGGAAGCATCGACACAATAATAATGAATGATGCTATGGAGCACGTTTCAAATCCCGAAGCGGTCATTGACGAATGTATGCGTGTGCTTAGTAAAGGCGGCAGGCTTTTTGTGAATTTTCCTCCCATCAACCACCCATTCGGCGCTCATTTAAGCGACCTTATTTATATTCCTTGGGTGCATTTGTTTTTCTCTGAGGATACCCTTGTAGAAGGGTATAAAGAGCTTGCAAAATCAGTGCCCGACGGCGAAGACCGTGTAAATTTCCGCATTTCAAAAAATGCCGATGGCAAAGAATACTTTTCATATATCAATCACATGTCTATTAAACGGTTTAACAAGATTTTAAAGCAAAAAAACATTACACCTGTGTATTTAAAGCATATCCCATTGCGAAACATACTGAAACCGTTTGCCGCTATTCCTTTTTTAAAGGAATGCTTTGTGAAAATGGTTGTTTGTGTATTTGAAAAATAACGGAGTTTTTTATGTCTTTATTTAATAAAATTACAAATTCAGACAGACAGGTCTTAAATGTTATCATAGTTGGATGCGGTAACGTTGGTACAACGCTTGCCGAAAGATTATCTGCAGAAGGTCATTACATCACCATGATTGATAAAGACACCGAAACGCTTAAAAGCGTTTGCGATGCCTATGACGTAATGGGAGTTGTCGGTAACGGTTCAAGCTACAGTGTTCTTATGGAAGCCGGCATCGAAAAAGCCGACCTTGTTATCGCTGTAACAGAAAGCGACGAGCTTAATCTTCTTTGCTGTACGGTAGCAAAAAAGGTTGGTAACTGTGCCGCAATCTCCCGTGTCCGTACTCCCGACTACGTTGACGAACTTCACTACCTACGCTCAAGACTCGGTATCTCAATGATAATAAACCCGGAGTTTGAAGCTTCGCGAGAAATTGCAAGACTTCTACGCTTGCCAAATGCTATAAGCATCAACTCGTTTGCCAAGGGCAATGTTGAAATGGTAAAGTTCAAACTCACCGAAAAATGCATTCTTTGCGAAAAATCTCTTATGCAGATGCATGATACTTTAAGCGGCGTACTTGTTTGTGGAGTTGAACGTGGAGAAGACCTTTTTATCCCCGGCGGTTCATTTGTATTTGAAGCGGATGACATCGTTTCAATTATCGCTCCGGTACGCAATACTCAACAGTTTTTCAAGCGTATATCGCTTGAAACAAGAGCAGTTTCGAGCGTGCTTATTGTGGGCGGCGGAAGAATCGCTTATTACCTTTCAAAAATGCTGATAGATGAAGGAATAGAAGTACGAATAATCGAAAAAGACAAAACACGTTGCTCATATCTCGCAGAGGAACTTGATAATGCAATGATCTTTTGCGGCAACGGTAATGATGAAGAATTCTTGCTTGAATCCGGCATACGTGAAGTGGAATCTTTCCTCCCTCTTACTGACATTGATGAAGAGAATATTCTTTTAACGCTTTATGCTAAAAAGTCAACAAACGCAAAAGTTATTACTAAAATAGACCGCACCAAATTTCACGACGTGCTTGTCGGTCTTGATATGGATAGCGTTATTTACCCCCGATATCTTATAACAGAATCCATAATCGCTTATGCGAGAGCTAAACACAACTCGCTCGGTAACGGCAACATTGAAACTCTTTATCAGGTGTTCGACGGACGTGCCGAAGCTATCGAAATCCTCGTTGATGAGCCGGAAATTACCGATACCCCGCTCATGAAAATGAATTTAAAAAAGGATATGCTTATCGCTTGCATTAACCGCGGCGGACGTGTATTTGTGCCAACCGGAAATGATTGCCTTATGATGGGCGATACAGTTATCATTGTTACAAAGCACAGCGGATTTGACGAGATTAGCGATATTTTGATGTAGTCAGCGAGGTAAAATATGAATTTTCGTATAATTACTTACATTCTCGGTTGGGTACTGATAATCGAATCTGCTTTTTTGATGATGCCGTTTATTGTGGATTTGTATTATGGCGAAAATGCTGCTATGGCATTTCTTTTAAGTGCTTTGCTTGCAGCCGTAATAGGTCTAATCCTTATAATAAAGAAGCCTAAAAACACAATATTTTTTGTCAAAGAAGGCTTTGTTGCGGTTGCACTATGCTGGATAGTTCTGAGTATCTTCGGCTCACTGCCCTTTGTTTTCAGCGGTGATATTCCGAATTTTATTGATGCACTTTTTGAAACAGTATCAGGTTTCACTACAACAGGTTCGTCAATCCTTTCAGACGTAGAAGCTTTATCACATGCATGCCTGTTCTGGCGTAGTTTTACGCACTGGATAGGCGGAATGGGAGTTCTTGTGTTCTTGCTTGCGGTTCTCCCAATGGCAGGTGGTTCGCAAATGCACCTTATGCGTGCGGAAAGCCCCGGCCCCTCGGTAAGCAAGTTAGTCCCTAAAACGCAATACACCGCTATTATTCTTTACGGTATCTATATAATACTTACCATAGTTCAGTTTTTTCTTCTCTTTATTGGCGGCATGCCAGCATTCGACTCATTGACTATAACGTTTGGAACCGCCGGTACCGGTGGCTTTGGCATAAGAAATGATAGTATCGCCGGTTATTCTGCGTACTCGCAATGGATAATCGGAATCTTTATGGTGTTATTCGGTGTAAACTTCAACGTTTACTTTCTGATTCTGCTAAAGCGTTTTAAACAAGCAATATCAAACGAAGAGTTGCGTGCGTATTTAAGCATTGTGTTTGCCGCTACGGCAATTATAGCAATTAATATTTATCATAGCGGCGCACTAACCGAAGGAAGCATTCGCCATTCGTTTTTTCAGGTAGCATCTATTATCACTACCACAGGATATGCCACAGCTGACTTTGAACTATGGCCTGCCCTTTCACAAATTCTACTCGTTTTACTGATGTTTATAGGTGCTTCTGCGGGAAGTACCGGCGGCGGAATCAAGGTTTCGCGAATACTTTTGCTGTTCAAACGTGCCAAGCAGGAAATCCGACACTATTTTTATCCTAAACGTGTCACGAAAATACATCTTGACGGAAAAGTTGTTGACAGTGAAATTATCCACACAACGAGTGCTTATTTAATAACCTACGTATTTATTTTTGCAATTTCGGTTTTGCTGATTTCTTTTGATTCTCCCGATACAACGACCGCATTTACTGCAGTTGCCGCAACCGTAAATAACATAGGTCCCGGCCTCTCGCACGTCGGCCCCACCGATAACTTTGGTTTCTTTAGCGGTTTTTCAAAAGTGGTATTGATTTTTGATATGCTTATCGGCAGACTTGAGTTATTCCCCATGCTTATGCTGTTCAATCCGCACGTATGGTTTTCAAGAAAGCGAAAAAGAGCATAAACTTTAAAAAATATCTTGATTTTTAACTATGCCTATGGTATAATATCGGTCGTGGGTAAAACCACGACCGATTGTTTTCCATTAGCGATACGCAGAGGTATCGAAGCGGTCATAACTTGGGCTTGCTTCGCAAGACCTTGCTGACATCGAAATCTTCGCTCCGCAGGAGCGACAAACAGTTTACTTTTTGTTTTAATTTAATACGCAGAG
>JAZQEH010000054.1:0-10774 GCA_045538895.1 Eubacteriales bacterium | reverse complement strand
GTTTATGGTATTAAAATCCTGTTTTTCGGGCGGACATGTGCCGACCGAAAAACTCCTTAAAAACCGCGTGCGGTCGAGCACGACGCGAGTGAACGGTTTTGCAACCACTTGAAAATGCTTGCATTTTCAAGTGAGAAAAACTTTAATTTACACTATTATATTACACTTCCATATTAAAGAATTGACTCGGGGTTTACGATATGTTATACTGTAAAAAATGGGTAATATTCTGCAAAAAAACTTCAAAAACGGTAGGTTTTAAGCCATGGATAATATACAGTTCTGCAAATCCTTTTACTTTGTGACCTTTAATTTCAAACACCGCCATCATACCGACAATTCTGCCGGCACTCTCTGTCACCATATAGGATACATAAAAAGCGGCAGAGCAATCTTTGACGTAGGCGGCACGGTTTATGAATTTGAAGCAGGTGACGTTTTTTATACACCGCCCGGCTGCCACTACCACTCATACTGGGAGGGCGAGAGCATATGCTATGACTCATACGCTTTTCACACCTTTCCCGAACAGCACGGTGCCGAATACGGCGTGCAAAAACTGCAGATGAACGCTCACGCCACCAAGCTTTTACAAAAGCTTGACGTAGATAAAGACGTAAGCTGCAAGAGCGTCGGACTTTTGTATGAGATGCTTTATGAGGTGTTGCCGAAAATGACACCTACCGTACGTGATGAGCGAAAAGAACTGCTTTCACGGGCACGTGCCTGCATGCGTGAGCATATCGAATGCACGGTTCCCGACCTCGCAAAAGAGCTTGGAATCAGCGAATCGGGGCTTTACGCTATCTTCCGTGAAAACGGCACCACGCCGATCACCGAGAAAAACCGCATACGTACCGAAAAAGCGGTAGAGCTGCTCGAAACCACCGACCTATCTGTTGAAGAAATAAGCTCAAGACTGTTTTTTTCCTCTGCCGCCTATTTCCGCAAGGTTTTATTTGCATTTTACGGCAAAACTCCACGTGAAATGAGAAAAAACAAAAGTATATGATTTTTTTCGGCAAAAGCCGTTGTAAAAATTACAAATGTGTAGTAAAATATAATTCATGCTTACTACATATATTAATTATGTTGGAAAGGAGAGGGCATGAAAAACTTTTTTACAAAGCTCGGCGATTTTCTGAAAAACGAGCCTAATCTCAAGGCACTTTTCGCAAAGCCCCCCAAGGAATCCGAGCATAGACCAATCAGTGCCGCCGAGCGTGCACGCAAGAGAAACCGCCGCAATCTGTTCTTCTTTTTGTTCTTTCCTTTTTCGGTTTTCTTTATGGAAATCGTTTTCAACTTTTCGCTTGGAAACGGTGTCCCCGTTGTAACACTTTTGCTGATTTTTCTCTTCTCGTTTGCCTACGGATTCTTGGTAAACGGAATAGCACTGCTACTGCCGCTTAAGGCTAACCGCATTTTCACGTTGATAATGCTGATAATATCAACGCTTCTTATTGTGTCGCAGTGCATATACTTCAACGTTTTCGGCGACTATTACACCGTTTCCATAATGGATATGGCAGGTGCGGCAATGGGCGGATTCACCGACATGATGCTCACTGCGATAAACGCATCATGGTTTACCATTGTGCTTGTGTTCTTACCGCTTGTAATATACATCGTAAAATTCAAGCAGTACGCTCCCGCATTTTCACCCACTTTCTCGTTCCGCATATACCTTTTGGTTGCAGCACTGCTCCTGCATCTGCTTGCTGTCGGCATTGTGGGACTCGACAAGGGCAACGTCGGCAACGGCAATTACCATTACTATTACAGCACTTTTGATGCAAAAGAATCGGTTAAACGCTTCGGTGTTATCACAAACATGCGTCTTGACGTAAAGACCGCACTTTTCGGCTCATCGGACACGGAGATTGACCTCCCCGATGAAACGGTGCTCAACCCCTTTGTAACCGAGCCGCCTGTAACCGAAGCGGTAACCGGTGAAACCACCGCCGAAATAGTAGAGCCTCCCGCTCCTATAGTTTACGGCGACAATGTTATGGACATTGACTTTGAAACCCTTATTGCAAACGAAAAAAATAAGGATATCAAGGCAATGCACGAGTATTTCTCAAGCCTTACCCCTACAAAGCAGAACAAATACACGGGTATGTTCAAGGGTAAGAACCTTATTTTCCTTACGCTTGAGGGCTTTTCCTACAAAACCATTGATAAGGACCGCACTCCTACGCTTTACAAGATGGCAAACGAGGGCTTTGTATTTACAAACTCCTATACCTCTCTTTGGGGCGGCTCAACCGCAACAGGCGAATATGCTGCAACAAGCGGCAACTTCCACCAGAGTGCAAAATGCCTCGGCTGGCTTGACGGCAACACGATGCCCTTTACCATGGGTACGCAGTTCAACAAGCTCGGCTACACGGTTTACGCATTCCACAATCACACATACGATTATTACAGCCGCAATCTCTCGCACAAGGCGCTCGGCTATGAGTATATCGGCATCGGCAACGGACTTGAGGATGACCCGATAAACGAAAACGGCGACACTATCACAAATTGCTGGCCACGCAGCGACCATGAGATGGCTCTGGCAACACTTCCCTATTTTATTAACTCAGACAAACCTTTCCACATATATTACATGACCGTAAGCGGCCATGCAAACTATAATTTCGGCGGCAACAAGATGTCGAAAAAGCATCAGGACATCGTTGCAAACCTCGATGCTTCTGACAGTGTAAAGGCTTTCCACGCATGTCAGTATGAGGTTGAGCTGATGCTTAAAGAACTGGTAGATGCACTCGAGGCGGCAGGCAAGCTCAATGACACCGTATTTGTTATGAGTGCCGACCACTATCCGTATGCACTTACTCCCGATGAATTAAAGGAGCTTTATTCAATCACCGATGCAGACGTTTATGACAATCTCGACCTGCTCCGCAATTCCATAATCATATGGTGTGCAGACATGGAAGAACCTGTGGTTATTGATAAGCCCTGCTCGTCCATCGACATCATTCCCACCGTTTCAAATCTTTTCGGACTTGAATTCGATTCCCGCCTTATGATAGGCACCGACATTCTTTCTGACAGTGACCCGCTTGTAATTCTCAATGCACTGTTCACAGGTCCCAACTGGTGCTGGATGAACAGATACGGTCTTTACAATCCCGACACAGGTGTGTTTACACCCGCCGAGGGCTTCAGTGCAAGCGATGAGGAAATCAAGGCGTACGTCAAGCAGATGAACAACGTGCTTTGGGCAAAACGCAAATACTCACCGATGATACTGAACAAGGACTATTACAGTTATATATTCAAAGACTGATAAAGCCCTTGCAACTTTGTTGTTTTTCTCTTTGCATCACCGTTATATAACAAAATCGGCAGAGAATTTCTCTGCCGATTTTTCAGAGTGCTGACAAACACGTCAGACCGCAAGTAAGAATAAAAGCAAGGCTAATAAATAGAAATAATTTTGCACTTTGCGTAAAAACAAAATGCGGCAAGGGTTTTTCAAGCCCTTGCCGTTACTTGCTTTTTTTGGATTTTTGTCTCTGCCGATTTTTGTATACTCATTCACCTTTGCAGCAAATCAGTTCCTTTGCATAAGGAAGTGTCAGAATCCAATCGCAAAGCGTATGCCATTCGTCAAGCTTGTGGCTGCGTCTTGCGTAGTAGATATTGACAAGAGTTTCGTAATTCATGGTAATGGTACGAAGCTGGTTGTAGGACGAGGGCAAAAGCTGAATCAGATCATACCAATATGCCTTGTCCTTGTTTTCGAGGTACTTGAGTCTGGTCTCCTCAATAAATGCAACAAACTTTTCAAATGCCGAAAGAGCCGCATCTGTCATGTGGTCAGTAGAAAAATCCGAAAGCTCAAAGGGCTTTGAATGGATTTTATGCATGGTGCTTGTAGAGTTTGCAACGGTAGCAACCTTATACGTGTCAAACTCCTTCCACCAGTACAAGGGTGCCGTTATATCAACGCAAACAAGAATCTGACGCATAAATTTGCGGTGGTCACTGCCTGCACTGCAAAGTCGCTTTGCGAGGTCAAGGTCGTTTTCGCCAAGAATATAATTGCCGTTTTCATCATATTCGCTATCCGAGCGAGCCCAGGAGTTAAGCGGATTTCTGGCACCGCGAATAGCGTTTTCAAGATTCATTACACAGCCGCGTTCTACTTTAATCATTGGAAACACCTCACTTTTCTATTATATTAATAGTACCACATATAGCATTTTTCGTCAACAAATTATTACATATTGTGGTTGAAAAAATTTTTAAAAAATTTTTAAAAAAAGTGTTGACAAACCGAACACACCATGCTATAATAACAGAGTCGCAAGGCTGGTGAACACAAAGCTCCGGGCCTTAAGATACATATAGATGGAAGTTTAGCTCAGCTGGGAGAGCATCTGCCTTACAAGCAGAGGGTCAGAGGTTCGAGCCCTCTAACTTCCACCATATGGCCCGGTAGTTCAGTTGGTTAGAACGCTAGCCTGTCACGCTAGAGGTCGTGGGTTCGAGTCCCATCCGGGTCGCCAATTTCATGGTATTTGCCTCTGTAGCTCAGTTGGTAGAGCAGAGGACTGAAAATCCTCGTGTCGTTGGTTCGATTCCGACCGGAGGCACCAGCGGCATAGACCGCTATGCGGATTTAGCTCATTTGGTAGAGCGCCACCTTGCCAAGGTGGAGGTGGCGGGTTCGAGCCCCGTAATCCGCTCCAATGTCGGACACGAATAGTTTCGTGTCCGATTTCTATTCTATAACAAAATCGGCGCCATAGCCAAGTGGTAAGGCAGAGGTCTGCAAAACCTTTATTCCCCAGTTCAAATCTGGGTGGCGCCTCCAAAAAATCCATCGCAAGTGCGATGGATTTTTTATTCATTGCGAGAGGAGAAATAAATGGAACCACGTGACTACACATTAACACGCATTGAGGGCGAATATGCCTATCTCACCGATGAAAACGGCGAGGAGGTTTTTATTGCCCTTGCCCTGCTCCCTGCCGGTGCAACCGTTGGCTCACGGCTGCACTGCGAAATGTTTGAATATACGTTGATATAACTCGTCCTCGCCTATTTAATATTAAAAAACGTGCAAGGTTTTCCTTGCACGTTTTTTTAATCAAATTTACTTTTGTCTGCGGCTTGCTTCTGCAATACGTGTGAAGATTACGCACGCTTCGCTGCGGACAATTTCGTCATTCGGACGGTATTTGCCCGTACCTGCGTCGCCACCTACAATACCTGCGTTGTAGAGCTTCTGCACCGCATTGTAGCAAGCCATGTCGCTTGTTACGTCGGGGTTGGAGCCACTGCGGACAGCCTTATATTCGCTTTCGGGAAGAATGTTTGCAAATACCATTGCCATGTCGCCACGTGAAATGTTCTTGTTATAGTCACTGAACTGGCCTACAACGATAATATTGTTGTCAAGACAATAGTTCACATAGGGAGTATACCATGCCTCGCCAGCCGCTGCAGCAGGAACCTTGGTATTGTTATAAGCGGTGTGAATATTCGCCGCCGCTGTAAGTGCCTGTGCTACGGTAAATTTGCTGTCAGGAGAGAACTTAGTCTGGGACGTTCCGTTTGCAAGTGCATACTCGTATGCGATCTTAACGTAATCGAAGAACCACTTTTCGCTTGTTACGTCAGTGAATCGGCCGTCATATACACGTGTCTTTTCAAAGCCGCCGCCAAGTGTTTCGGGCATTACAACGATACCGTCGCCCTCAATAGAGTCAAAGCCGTGGTCGGCAGATTCAAAAATAAGTGTACCGCCCTGTTCAACTACAAGCTTCATAGTGTAAAGCTGCTTTGTAAGGTTCTGCACGCCCTCGCCGATGGTAAGAACGGCACCGTTTGCAACCTTGATTGTGTTCTGTCCGTTTTCCTGGAAGAGAATAATGTTCTCAAAACGAACGTCGCCCTCGATAGTGAGAGTCTTGTTGTTGAGTATCTTAAGCATGCCGCTTTCGGGATTTTCTACGTTATCTGCGTTCACGTAGCTGACACCGTCATACTCGCCTGTAATGGTAAGCTGGCTGCCAAGCTTCGGAATGGTATAGTCGCTGCCGATGTAGAGTCTACCCGTAGCAACGAGAGTACCGCCGCCTGCAACAACACTCATTGCACCGTTTTCGGTGAGCTTGAGCAACGACTTCTTTGGAGCATTCGGAGAAAGACCGTCGTTTGCGTTGTTACCTGTATTATATGCGATATACGCAACTGCAGGGGGAACGTTGATAAGCTCGGAGTTGTCCTCCTCGGGCTTTTCGGTCTGCGAAGCCTTGAGGTATTCGTACGTATAGCCCTCAACAACCTCGCTGCCACTGTTTGCAATAACTTCAAAATCGCCGCCGCCGAGAATCAGACGGCCGCCGTTGTTAACGATGATCTGAGTCTTTGTGCCGGTCTTGGACATAGTTTTAACACCGTCACCGATAACCAGAGTTGCACCGTTGCTTACAACAAACGCAGTTGCCGCCGCATGCTCCTGGAAAATGATGATATCATCAATAACAACGTCACTTTCAATAGTAAAATGTGCGTTACTTGCCATCTTGAATGCACATGAAGGGTTGGACGCAGGCTCTGCATTCATGTAGTTGACACCCGCATAATTAGATGTGATAAGCAAGGGTGTTTTGGTCTTAGGCAAGGTATAGCTCTTTGCGAGGTACGCTTTACCGGAAACTACCATCGTACCGCCGTCCGCAATCAAGCCCACAACACCGGAGGCACGTGCCGTGCCAAAGGTCTTCTTTGCAGAAGATGCACTTGCACCGGAAGCCGTGTCACTGCCGCTGTAATCAATAAATCCTGCGTCTTCACTTGTGATATACGGAAGATCTGTCGGATCTGCCGCTACCGCATAGACGGGGAGCAATGCCATAAGCATCACCGCCGAAAGCAAAAGAGAAATAATCTTTTTCATAATTACCTCCATAGATGTGGATATTTTAACAAGTATATTATATCACCGGCGGCTCTGCAAGTCAACAGAACGCAAAAAATGTTGTGTTTTAAGGAAACACAAAGTTAAAAAAACTGCGAAGCCTTTCGGCTTCGCAGTTTCAAAATTCAATTAGTTGTTTTCAAGCAACTTAACAACGTAGAGGGTGAGAACACCGTCTTCCTTGTCGAAGTTACCTGCTGCGTAGAGGGTTACTACTGCCTCTGCAGCGTTTTCAAAGTAATCTTCACCGTTCTTTGCGATGTAGAGGGTTTCTCCTGCAGTATCAATGATGTACTGATCAAGAGTACCTGCTACAGGCTCGGTAATCTTTTCAACGGTGTTGAGTGCACCGATTTCGTATGCATAGTAATCAACATTCTTTGCATACTCAACAGATGTTGCGCCCCACTCGTTGTCTTCATCCTCTTCGGTGAATTCCTTATTGAGAGCGATGGTGCTTACGTCAAACTTCTCGAAGTCGATATCGGTTGCATCGAGAGTCATAACGTTTACAACGATTTCAGCGATAGCCTTTTCAGCGTCAAGGTCGAACTCGTCAACGGTGATCGAGCAATCGTCCTTGAATACAACACCGGAAAGGTCAACTTCTTCAACCTTTGCAGAGGTTGTCTTGATGCCCATGTTAACAGCCTCAACAAGTGCATCATTAATGGACTTTTCAACTACGTTGAGTTCGCCGTACTTATCCATGTAGAGAACCTCACCGCGAAGTGTTACGTCGTCGATATTGGTTTCGTCAAGGTCGTCAACAGTAAGCTTGATTGCAGAAACAACGCGTCTGGTTCTGAGATTGAACAAGCCGGTAACGGTAAGCTCGCAGCTGCCGTCGTCTGCTACTTCGTAGGAAACGCCTGCATCGTTAAGACCGATGTAGTATGTTTCGTCAGCACCTGCCTCAGAAGCATCTTCCCATTCATAAACGTCAAACGGAGTTGTGCCGTCTGCCTTGAATACCTTTGTCGCGGGGTTGTAGCTTGTGTTATCAATAGGAAGACGGAAAACAATAAGCTTATTGCTTGCAGAATAGCAATATGCAGGAACGGAATCGGTTACGCCGCTGAGCACGATGCTGTCCTTTTCTTCCTGTACGCCTACGCGAACACCAACGTTACCGTAAGTATCAACAACTACGATAACTGTGCTGTCGGTAAGACCTACACGAGCCTTTTCGTTAGCAGTACGGGTTGCCCAGATATTGTTGGTCTTTGCTGCGTTGTCGGAGAAGTAAAGACCGTCGGTGATCTTACCGTTGTTAACCATGCCGTAGTCATCGGGATGGAAGAGAACGGAAAGGTTATATACGTTGCCTGTCTTGGAACGAACTGCAAACATACCGCCGGGGATATTACCGTCAGTAAGAAGAGTTCTTACTGCAATGTCGAACTTGTCATAATCCTTATAAGTGGTGCCAAAAACAGCAGCCTTTTCGATGTGGTCTGCAAGGTCAACTACGTTAGCCCACTCAGCATCCTTATGAACGTAGCCGTCATGGTAATGGCCGTTAGAGGAACGGTAGTTACCGTACTCAAACTGTGCAACCTCTGCAAGGTCCCACTTGCCGTTTGTGGTATTGAGAACTGCAACGGTCATGTTGCCGTTTTCAGAAACGTAGATACCTTCATCAGTAAGCTCTTCTCTGTAATCCTCAACTTCCATCTTGAGAAGGTCTGCCATGATATCTTCCTTGGTGGAAACGAATACATAGTTGTGCTTAACTCTGTGGTTGGTAAGGTTAAGAGGAGTCTGGATATAAAGAACTCTATCGTTTACAGCTACGTACTGAACGTTTTCAGTGCCGCTTTCAAGAACACCGATATAGTCGCTCATGATCTTTGCACCGTCATATACGGGAAGCGCACTCTCAAGTGCGGAAGCGGTGTAAGCACCATCAAAGCCGTAGGTGTAGGTAGTGCCGCTGATCTTAACGGTCTGTGCCTTGTCGTTCTTGGAGGTAAGAGTGCCGCTCTTGAGTGAGCCGCAGTTGTAGCCTACTTCAAGAACATTGTCAAGTTCATTGTAGTAGTAGAACATGAAGTCGCCGCTGCGAACGCTTTCACCGGAGAGTCTTGCATCTCTTGCAGCTTCACCGTCTCTCTTGGAAACAGAGATGGTGTCAACATCAATAACGGTAGAGTTGCCGAGAAGTGTTTCTACAAAGTAGGAATCCTTCTTGTCAATGTTTTCAAAGGTTGCTTCGCCGCCATTGTACTTACCGATGGTGATAAAGCTTTCGTCGGAAACGGAAGCCTGATAACGGATAGTACGTGTGAAGTACTGACCGAATGTGTAAGGCTTGTAGAGAACGAGAAGTCTGTAAACTTCTGCTTCCTCATCAACGATGGTAGCATAGTCAACTTCACCGTAGGAGTTTGCACCGGTGTATTCGCCGTCTTCATACATGAAGTTGTCGATAAATTCAGATTCATCAGCTAAATACCAACCGTCTTCAGCATCAAGAAGATATACTTCGATATCATACTTGGAGTCACCAAAGGTAGTTTCACCGAGAGTTACACGGATTTCACCATTGGTCTTCTCGGTAACCTTGATGTTGGTCTGGTTGCCAACGTTTACAACGTTTGTGAACTCGGGAATTTCGTGGAAGATAATGTTTGCTTCACGCTCTTCTTCGATAAGGTCATAGAGGTTCTCGAAATCTCTTGCCTCACAGTCAACGTAGAGGGTAATGGGGAGACCGAGGAACGTGGAGGGATTGGTTCTTGCAGTGATGTCGAGGTCAGCTGCTGCAATTTCAATACCGTTTTCAAGCTTAACAGTAGAAATCTCGCTGGAAAGCTCTGCCTTGTTGTACTCAACAATAGTGCTTTCGATAACACCCTGCGAGAAGCCTGCTTCCTTAAGGAATGTAGTTCTCTTTACAGTGCCGCCGAGGATACCGTCAGAGGAGCTTTCTTCACCGGGGTAAAGAATCTTATCGGTGAGGGGGTCGTTAACTGCGATTTCGGTACCGAGCATGTTCCAGATAATCTGTGCGGTTTCGCCACGGGTAAGCGGATCAGTGTTCTTGATACCGCTTGCAAGACCGTCAATAAGCTCAAGCTTTCTTGCAGCTACAAGATAGCCGGAGGGGTATGCCATTTTATCGGTTTCGTAGCCGAGTGCGCGAACTGCAAGCACGAGCATATCCTGATATGTAATAGGATCGTTATAGCCGTAAATGCCGTTGCCGCGGCCGCGGATAAGACCGATGCCGTTAGCATAGTCAATAGCGGTTGCATATTCGGGAACGTCGGTGAAAACAGTGCTCTGCTTTTCAGCATTCCACTTTTCAACGCTGGTTTCGCCGGTCATAGCCTGAACAAAGAACAGAGCCGCCTGGTAACGGGTAACGCCCTGATCAAGCATAAGATTGCCGCTTGTATCACCCTTCATAACATCGATAGCGCCAAGACGTCTTGCTGCTTCTGTGTAATCTGCATCTTCACTTGCAGAAGTGTTGAATGCAAATGTGCAAACAAGCATCATTGCTACCATTGCGAGAGCGATAATTCTCTTGATACTTCTCATGGTAATCTCCTTTTTCTTCGAAAATATGTAAGTGTAGACATACTTTCGGTTTTTATCCATAGTAATATTACACTAAAACTGCAGAATTTGCAATATATTTTTTCGAATTTAATATAAATGTAATATTAAATAGCGTTTATAAATGTAAATTAATGTTTAGGGTAACGACGTCAGAACCTTTTAAGGAAAGGTTCCGACACCTCCAAACCTTTTTGTAAAAAAATATTGTCTGTAGCCACGGCTACTTATTAAATATTTTACAGTTTTTCTTTGGTT
>JAZQEH010000053.1:0-2863 GCA_045538895.1 Eubacteriales bacterium | reverse complement strand
GTGCAAAGATAAGTCTTGCACCGTTTTCACTTGTAATGGTAATCTTGCCGTTAAACTCTTTGTAGTTACCCAAGGTAACACCGCTTGTTGTAGTACCAAGTTGAGTGTCGCCTGTGAGGATAACGGTACCACCCTCCGAAGGAAGTGCCTTAAACGCATCTGCAAAAGATGTGTACGCACCCTCTGTGTTGCCTGTGCCGTCTACATAAACAGTGGTAGGGATGGGAGTGCCTTCATATTTAGTTACTGTAACTTTACCGGTATTCTTCGCACTGTCATAAACAATGGGGGAAGTTACAGTATATGTAGGAGCACACTCTGCAAGAGTAAGAATTTCGGGCATTTCCACAGTAATATTGCCTGTGAGATAGTTTTGACCTACGATACCTACATAATCTGTGCCGCTGATTGCAATCTTTTCACCGATATAAGCGGTGAGATTACCGCTGTATGTACCGAAAGGTGCACGGCCAACGCAACGGCGGTTACCGAATGCAAAGTTTGTGAAAGTGCCGTTTGCTTTGAGAACGATGCTACAGTCCTTGTCATCCGACGCAGAAGTTACGGTATCGTGTGCCGCATTTGTTGCGCCCTCTGCATAGATATTATGTCCCGCAAAGAATGACCAATCGCCGGCAAGCGAAACCGTATCGGTCATTTCAACATCGTAATAGCAACCGTAAAATTCGGTTGAAGCAGTAGTTGCAAGTGTGATGTTGTCAAACTTGATGTCACTGCCAAGTTTAAATGAAACAGAGCCGTTTTGAAGTACTGCACCGCTTCCCTCGCCTACGATAGTAACCTTGGAAGGAGCGATGGGAGTATAAATGCTCTCTGCAAAAGCGACCTTGCCAATGATGTGAACAGTAGATTCCTCTCCTGCAGGAAGCATTGCAAACGCAAGGTCAAGACGGGAGATAGGATCGCTCTTTGTACCGCTTGCAAAAGGCTTGCCGCTTGCACTTACATAAACGTCGTTAGAGTAATATGCATCGGTGGTTGCCGCCTCGCCCTCGAAAATCACACCGTAAAGAACGTCAGCCATTAATGCATAGCCGGCAGTCTTGGGATGGAGATTGTCCGAAGAAAGAAGCTTATCCTCTGCCGCATAAGGAAGAGTGAGTCTGAAAAGGTCGATAAATACAAACTTGTCTGCATCCTGTGCCGCAAACTCTTTTGCTATTCTTTCCTGAAGAGGTCGAACAACAGAGGTAACTCTTATCTGTCCGTTATTCTCGTTATCTCTTATAATTGCATTTGTAATAAATACCTTTTTAGTAGTTGGGATTTCGCCCACTTCAGAAACGAGATTACTGTAATTTGCCTCAAAGGTATTGAGTGCGCCGGTTGTACCGCCTGCCGCACTGTCATTTGTACCGATTGCAATAACGATATAGTCTGCATCGGTTTCTTCAAGGATCAAGGTGTATCCAAGATAATCGGGGAAATAGTATGACGAAGAAGTGAGGATACCCGATGCCGAAATACCGAAGTTAGAAGAAACAAGGTCAACAGAGCCGCTCTGTGCCGCAAGTTTATCCACAACTGCAGGATATGAGTCGGTAAGACGGTCTATGCTTACATAACCCTCGGTGATGGAGTCGCCGATATATGCAATACGGATAGGCTCGTCATAAGTTACGCTTTCGCCGTTTACCTTATCAAAACGAACTACGTCGAAATTGTAAGTATCGGGATATGTGATGGTTGCCTTTTTATCAGAGTTTGCATACGCCTTTACCTGAGTTGCATCAAATACGGTGCCGTCTGCAAACGTACCGCCGTTTACAGTAACGGTGTAATCACCACGCATTACCTGAGTATAAGCGGTCTGCTCCTCGTACGCACCGATAACGCCGCCGTTAAAGGTACCGCCGCTGATATTTACGGAAATATCACCGTCAATAGCGTAATATTTGCGGTCGCTGTTTACGGTCTGGGAAATCTTTACACCGTTAGTATTAACAGTACCCATACCGCCACGAACATATATAGGACAGTTGAACGTACCGTCCGAGATATTAAGAGTTACGTCATCGGCAATGATAGCCATGCCCGATACGCTGAAGGAAGAATTAAACGTACCGCCGTCTACATTAAGTGTTACAGGTGCTGCAATAGAACCAACCATGTGCTTGTACTCGTAGCGGTAGTTACCGAGTGCAAAGTTTTCAAACGTACCGCCGTTTACAGTAATTGCATATTCTTCCTCGGTAATTGCATCAGCATTGTTTTCCAAATCAGAAACATCAACACCGCCAAAGAAGTCAAGTGTGCCGCTTACGGTAAAGTTTTCGGTAAATGTTACGTTTGTAAAACCGCCAAAAATCTTTGCATCTGTTGCATTTACCGCAAGGTCAAACGTAACAGACGTGTCAGGAGCAGTCTTTACAAAAGAAATGCTTGTATCAATAGTTAAAACCGCACCGTTTTCGGAAGTGATAACGATATCACCCGCAGGAAGAGTGAGTATGCCGCTTACAGTAGTATCGCCAACAACCACTACGGTTGAACCGTCAGAAATGCTGGCAAATGCTTCTGCAAAAGAAGTATACGCATCTGCAGTTGCACCTGTGCCGTCTACATACACAGTATCAAAGGTGTCTGCAGGATTTCGCTGAAAATACGTTCCGGCAGAAAATACCGCTTCATATCCCTCATCAACAAGGAGCGTGGGATTTGCATCAAAGGAAGCCGCACTAACCGTCTTGTTTCCTCTGAGGTCAAGCACAAGTGTGCCATTGCCGGCGAAAGTGCCTGTACGGTTACCCGCAGAAAGAGTGCCTACAACGGTTGCGTTTGAAACTTCAACGTAAGAATCGCCTGAACACGTTCCGCTAAAGCCACCGCCGTAGATGTTCTG
>JAZQEH010000052.1:0-6231 GCA_045538895.1 Eubacteriales bacterium | reverse complement strand
ACTTGCGGCCTCTACCACCCCAAGGTAGCGCGCTACCAACTGCGCCACACCCAGATTTAAGCACCTGTAAAGTATAGCACATATTTTTTGTTAAGTCAAGTAGAAAAACACAAATTTTTGAAAATATTTTGCACAAAAGTTTAAAACGGTCGGTGTTGCCTTTTGGTAAGATTTGTGGTATACTATTCTATAATGATTTTTACATGGAGGTCGGCTTATGTCAAACACATCTAAACGAATCGCATCAACGGCACTGCTCATGGTGTTTGTAACACTGCTTGCTAAGGCGCTCGGTTTGCTTCGTGACATACTGCTTGCCTCCAATTTCGGCACCGGCACGAGTGCTGCTGCATACGAGGCGGCAAGCCGATTGCCGATTACACTTTTTGATTTTGCACTTGGCGGAGTGGTTACTGCGGCTTTTATTCCTATTTTCAACGAGCTTATGGTGAAAAAGGGACGTGACACGGCTTTTTCATTTGCTAACCGCTATTTTAACCTTATATTAATTATCACGCTTGTTATTTCTGCCGTTGGAATGGTATTTTCATACCAGCTCGTTTCATTCCTCGCCCCCGATGTTTCGGATGCGGTAAAGACTCTTGCAACCTCGCTTAGCAGAATTATGTTCCCGATGATAATATTCACGGGAATCGCATATTGCTATGTAGGAATACTTCAATCATTTGAAAAGTACACGCTTCCTGCTATAATGAGCCTTGTTTCAAACCTCATTATGGTGGTTTACTTCTACACTTTAAGTGACCGTTTTGACGTATGGGGACTGTCGGTTGCACTTGTTATCGGATGGTTTTTACAGGCAGCAATTCAGGCACCGTCTGCGTACAGACTCGGATTCAGATACAAACCGACTTTGAATTTCAAGGATGAATATATCGTACGTTCGCTGAAAATGGCACTTCCGATATTGGTTTGTTCATGGCTGCAACCCGTTTGTAATGTGATAAATACTCGCTTTGCGTCAGGTTTTGACGGAGACCGTGGCATAACGATGGTTAACTATGCAAACCGCTTGTACATTATAATTGTAGGTATCTTTTCGTTTGTTGCCACGAACCTTTTGTTTCCCAAGCTTTCACGTTCAGAGGCAGAGGGGGACCGTGACGGTGCAAACAAATTTGCCGCTACTTCGATTAAGGTTTTGCTATATTTGATGATTCCGCTTGCGGCAGGCATATTTATGCTTGCAGAGCCTATCACACGTGCAATTTATATGCGTGGTGAGTTCAACGGACACGATGCGGAAATGACCGCATTGGCATTGAAATATCTGTCGCTTGGCATTCCTTTTATGTCTGCAAACGAGGTATTGACAAAGCTGTTTTTCGCCAAGCAAAAAGTAAAGGCACCGATGCTTGCGTCAACTGCGGCAATCGTTGCAAACATAATAATTGTCAGCATCTTGGCAGAGCACGTCGGCTTTGGCGGCATAGCGATTGCATCTTCAATAACTATTGCTATATGTGCGGTTATCAACTATTTGATGCTTGTACGTGACGGTACTTTGCTAAAGCTGCGTGACTTTGCCGACCTTCTGAAATCGCTTGCAGCTACCGCACTTATGAGCGTATGTGTATATTTTGCAAATACAAGCGTAAATATAGATATGGATATTCTTCGTGTAATTATTGTTGGCGGTATCGGCATTGCAGTTTATGCGATAGTACTCATTTTATTGTCACCTACTGAAATTCGTGCTTTTTTATGGAGAAATAAAAATGATTAAGGTTATACACGTTATAAGCGATACAAATATAGGCGGTGCAGGTACGGTTCTTTTGACCACTTTGCGTAACATTGACCGCAGCCGTTTTGATGTAAAGGTGGTTTTGCCTTACGGCAGTAAGCTGATACCTCGCATAGATGCACTTGGCTTCAGTTATATCTGTACTGACGGAGGTGCAGACAAATCCTTCGATATTCGTGCGATAAGCGAATTTACCAAGATATTTAAAGAGGAAAAGCCGGATATCGTGCATACACATGCCGCATTTTCGGCACGTATTGCGGCATTTATAGCAGGAGTAAAGGTTCGTATTCACACCCGTCACTCAACCTTTGCACCAAAGCCAATGCTTACCCGTTTTCCGCTACGTAACGTTTGCGGTTTTATAAACAATACGCTTTCTACACAAATGATTGCCGTTTCTGAATCGACCAAAGAAAACTTAACCGCTATGGGAGCGAACCCCAAAAAGATAGAGGTGGTTATCAACGGGGCAGAGCCGCTTCGTGACGTCAGCATTCAGGAGGCGGAAGATCTTAAAGCAACTCTCGGTATAAATGATGGCGATTTTGTAGTCGGAATGTCCGCACGTCTTGAAGAGGTGAAAGGACATATTTATCTTATTGAGGCGGCAAAAATTTTACATGACCGTGGCTGTGAAAACCTTAAAGTGCTGATTATCGGCACGGGTGCAACTGAGGAGATGCTTAAAGCAAAGGCTACAGAACTTGGCATTTCCGATAAAGTCATCTTCGCAGGATTTGTCGGTGATGTTGCACCCTATGTTCAGGTGATGGACGTTATTATTAACTGTTCCTTCGGCACAGAAGCGACAAGCATGGCACTTATTGAGGCAATGAGCCTTGCCAAGCCTGCTATCGCTACTGACTACGGTGGGAACTCATTTATAATAGAGAATGGCAAAAACGGCTATATCGTTCCTCAAAAGCGTTCGACCAATCTTGCCGAGGCTATTCAAAAACTTATGGAAAATCCTGAAAAACTGGTTGAAATGTCCAAATTTGCATATTCTAAATACATCTGCCGCCTTACCGGTAAAATAATGACCGGCAAGGTAGAAAAAATCTACGAGGATGGATATAATCAAAGATGCAAAAAGTAAAACTTTACTCTTCTTTGCAAATATACTTACTTGTTTTGGCACTCTGTATTCTGTGCGCAGCATTCATTTTTATAATGTCTAGCCAACCGGCGGTAAAGTCGGCAGAGCAGAGCGGCACAATTGCCGAGCGTATTGCCCCTATTTTTGTCAGCGGCTTTGGCAAGATGAAAAAAGTAGAAAGAATTCGTACTCTTATAAGCCTTGACTATATAATCAGAAAGACTGCACATTTTTGTGTATATGCACTTCTTGGCTTACTTATAGTCACAGCGTCAATGTGGCATAACCGCACATGGGCGACACACATATCTGTGTCTGTGTTATGGGGGATCTTGTATGCCGCAAGCGATGAAATACATCAGGCTTTTGTTCCGGGGCGAGGGCCTTTATTAAGTGATGTATTGCTCGATAGCTTTGGCGTGATTTTCGGTGTCACTTTTGTATGTGTCTTTATAGCAATCCGGAGAAAGCGTAAAAGTTGACATTTAATTGTTATTATGATAAAATACCCATAGTTTGTAACTATGGGTATTTTTTGTGAGGATTAAATTTTGAGAAAATATATATTTGTAATAACCGCATTTTTATTGCTCTTATGCCTTTCATTTGGCATATTTGCGGATACTACGGTTTCTGTTCCTTTGGGAGAGGGACCGGAGAGCGGTGTATATACTTTGAAAAACAAGGCAAGCGGAGAATATCTCAACGCTTTTGATGTGAGATATGCCTCGGGCGGTTTTGCGTATACCGATACGAAAAGCGGCGAGGATGGCGAAACGGTTCTGCTGTTAAAGCAGGAGGACGGAACGTATCTCCTTTACCCCCAGAGTGAAGCCGGTAAGTATGCGTTTTGCGTATCGGACGGTGTCGGTGAAAGGGTATCAAAATCCGCAAAGATAACGGAATCGTCATATTTTTCCGTTTCTTCTGTTGGTGACGGCTACGTTATTTCAAGCGGCGAGTATGTGCTTGGTACTACAAATGGAAACAGGCTTTACCAAAAAACAATAGTTGAAACCGAAAATTACACTGCCGCAGACTCACAGGTATGGGAGCTAAGCCCGCTTTCTCTTTCTTCGTTTGAACTCAAAACCGTTGCCGAGGAAGTGAATCTTTACGGTGTGAGTGCTGTTTATGCAATTACCAAGCCTGCGTACATGAGTAAACTTGTAAAGTGGTCATCAAGCGATGAAAGCATGCTTATGATTGATACGGACGGTAGCTTTTGTGCACTTAAAGAAGGAAACGTAAAGGTAACTGCAACAATCGGCGACGAAAGCAAGAGTATTGACATTAAAATCGTTGATAAGGATGCTTTTACATTTTATTCGCAGCATCTTCCCACAGGCGGCGGATGGCATGGCGGCGAGCTTGCAAACGTATATTTTTATGCAGGAGCACACCGCCGTTTTATAATCAGGGGCTACAACCGTGGGCTTGACTGGATGGATACAGGGTGTGCTCTTACATCGGTTGCAACCGTGCTTTACAATATGGGTGCAAGATATGAGAAAGGCTACGATTTCCGTTTCGATGCGGATGGCAACCTTGAGGCTGACCCGTATACGGTAGCACTTGCAAATACAGGTAACAGAGGAATTACCTCGGCAAGCGGCACGCTTTACGGTAATCCCGTGCTTATCAGTATTCACCAGATTGCATCGCAGTTCAAACTGTATGGGCAGCCGATAAAGGCAGTCCGCACATACAATGTTTCAAAAAAGACTATAAAAGAAGCCTTGGATGCACATCCCGAGGGTATTATTGTTTCTATGGATAACTCCTATAACGGCTCTCATCATATTGTTGTAACCGAATGTATAAATCCTGATGAAACAAATCCTGACAATTATAAGTTCAAGATATATGATCCGGCGGCAGAAATCCGCTCGGAGGGGGATAACGTGCTGTTTGAGAATTCCATATCATATGTGGGCTTGCGTTACCGTTATTATCATATGCGTTCGATAATCGTATTCGAGTTTGAACCAAGTGAGGACTGAAAATGGATTACATATTGAAAAAAGATTATGATATAGTTGTTGTAGGCGGCGGTGTTGCAGGAGTGGCTGCAGCGGTAGCTTCTGCACGGTGCGGCAAAAAAACACTTTTGCTTGAAAAGGCGGCAGCACTTGGCGGACTTGCAACCATAGGTCTTATAAACTGGTGGGAGCCACTTTGCAATGCAGAGGGAAAAAAACTTATTTCTGGTATTTCCGAGGAAATACTGCGCCGTACAATAAAGTATTGTATGCACCGCTTGCCCGCATGTTGGCAAAAAGAGGGTGTCTGGGAGCAGGAAACACAGGAAAGATTTGTTACCCATTTTTCGCCCACAGTTATGTCACTTGTTTTGCAGGAAATGCTTCTTGAGGCGGGTGCAGACATACGTTATGATGCACTTGTAACGTATCCCGAAATGGACGGCAAGACCGTAAAAGGCGTAGCCGTTGAAACTGTAGGCGGCACAGAGTTTTATTCGTGTAAAGCACTTATTGATGCAAGCGGAACGTGCATAATGTTCAGCCGTGCGGGTGCAGAGTGCCGTGACGGCGAAAATTACATGTCATATTATTCGCATGTTACAAGTTTTGAGCCAAATAAAGAATACAACATGTTAAAACTTCGCGGCTGGCACATCAGCGGTAGCGGTATGACGGGCAAAGGACATCCAGAGGGATTCCCGTTTTACGCAGGCGTTACAGGTGATGAGGTAAATAACTACATTATTAAAGGTCAGCAGCTTTTGCTTGATGAAATAAAGCAAAAGGAGCCTTTGTCGCAGGAGATTATCGCACTCCCGATGATGCCGCAGTTCCGCATGATTCGCCATATTGTGGGCGAGTATGAGATGACGATGGACGACCTTTATAAGCCTCACGCGGATTCTGTCGGAACTTGTCCGTATTTCGGAAAAAAAGGCTATTGGTTTGAAATACCTTACCGCACACTTTATTCGCCCGAATATACAAATATGTTTGCGGCAGGCAGAGTGATTTCAGCACACGGCGGTGCATGGGATGCGACGAGAGTAATTCCTGTTGCATGTCAGACGGGTGAGGCTGCTGCACGTGCGGCGGTACTCGCCATTGACAAAAACGTGTCTGCACGCAACGTTGACGTATCGGAACTTCAAGGCATACTCCGTAGCAATAGCTTCCGTATTCATTTTGACGATAAGATGTAAAATGAACATTAGAACTGCCGATTATAAGAATTATAAAAATGTCATAGTTTATTCTTGCGAGCAGGGACAGTCAATAATTGAAAAAGTGGGATACGTACCGCTTCAATAGCAAAAGCCGAGTTCTTTTGAACTCGGCTCAGAGTGCTGACAAACGCGTCAGACCGCAAGTAAAAA
>JAZQEH010000051.1:0-25698 GCA_045538895.1 Eubacteriales bacterium | reverse complement strand
ATCAAAATGCGGCAAGGGCTTAAAAAACCCTTGCCGTTACTTGCTTTTTTGGATTTTTGTCTCTACCGTACACATGTACGCCGACGAAACAAAAATCCAAAAATCTGCCTGCGTTTCTCACCCTCTGGTCAGCCTGATGACTTTGTCATCAGGCTGAAGTTCGGCACAGCCGAACTTCTTTTTTATTCGATTATTTCATTTTAAGAATGGGCATTTCTGTCATGCGAAGCTTAGCACAACCGTAGGGGATGAGCATAATTTCTTCAGCCTCGCCTGCTGCGTTTCTCGAACGGGGAGCAACCTCGGAAACGGTGTTAAAGCCTTGCTTGTAGTCCCAGTTAACTCTTGCAAGGTTTGCCTTGATACCGATGCGGGGCATGTTCTGGCCGAAAGGATATTCGCCACCGTCAAGCTCGCAAACGGAGAATTCTTCATTTGCAAAGCCATAGCGCCATTCAGACTTGGGGAGAAGTGTGTAGTCGCAGTAGGGGAACTTACGTTCAACACCCTTTCTCTCGTATTCGTACTTGGTGAATTCGGTTTCGATAGGAAGAGAGAATACAAGCGGACCGTATTCAACAACCTTAAGGTTGTAAGGACGTTCAACAGTATGGGGAGCATCAACAAATACGACCTCAACGGTTTCTTCGCCGTTCCAAACCTTGGAGATAACGATTTCATCGCCGTCAACTGCCTTGCCGTTTACGGTGCATGCCTTTGCCCATGAGGGGATACGGATGCGGAGAGCAAATTCTGCGTTGTCAGCAGTTACTACAAACTTACCGCTGTGGCGGAAAGGATACTCTGTGTCGATTCTGATGTTGACTGCCTTGCCGTTAACGTTTGTGGTGGTTTCGCAAGGCAACATAGAAGCTACACGGATACCGTCCTCGGTGCGGATAAAGAGCGAGGTGACAAGCTTGGGCCAGCCCTGACCGTGGTTAGCGGTGCAGCAACCGAAGTGCGGCTCAAGACCGAACATATTTGCTTCGCCGTTATTGGTGGTAAAGTGAGGTCTGCCGGGGAATTTAGGACAAGCAATCTGGTTAACCATCTGAACGTACTGGTGAGTCCACATGTCGTCGCTGATGGTAGCGGGGAGAGCGTTGAATGCCATCTTTTCAAGACGGTCAGCCCAAACCTTGTCGCCGGTGAGTGCATAAAGAATCTCACAGGAGTACATAAGCTCAACTACAGAGCAAAGCTCAAAGCCCTGATTGTTGAACTTGCCTGCAAGACATTCGTCACCGGTAAAGGTGTCAACTGCTGTGCCGTTGTACTTGTCAAGGAACTGCCAGAACTTTTCAGCCTTGTTTGTGTACTTCTTATTGAGAAGCTGACCGATAACAGCCTCTTCCTTAAAGGTCATACAGAGGTTAACGATATGTGTGTAGAGAGTCCACTTGAAGAGGGGAGTCTTCCAGGTTTCCTTGTACTTGGAGTAATCTTCACCCTGCTTGCAGAGCAATCTTGCAAACGAGAGAACCCACTTTTCAGGATTCTTGTCATATATGTACTTAAGCGGAATCATGCACTCATAGTAGCGGAATGCACCCCAGTTGAAAAGCTTGATTTTGCCGTTCTTCATAAGACGGAACATGCATCTCATAGCCTTGTAAAGTGCATTGTAAACACGTTCATCGTTTGTAAATTCGCAATACTGTGCAAGTACCTTACCGATAAGCATAAAGCTCCAGGTATCGTACTTTGCACGCTCTTCTTCGGTGCAGGGGCAGATCCAACCGTCCTTTTGCTGACGGTCAACAATAGAGTTTACATAATACTGTGCACGTGCGATAGCATCCTTGTTGTCAAGGAGATAAGCAAGCGGAATAAAACCGTCAAGCCAGTAGGGAACTCTTTCCCAACCCTCGCGGTCGCCGCCAACCCATGCACTGTCACGTACATCGGGCCAGATTTTATCAAGATTTCCGCAAAGACCGTCAAGCTGAATTTCGAGCTGACGGCGAACCCAGCCGTGAGGCTTTATTTCTGCGGGACTAACAAAATTATACATGAAATTCCTCCATAATAATCCATACTAATATTGTTTTTTCTTTATTGTATCATGAAAAAATTAAAAAATCTATAACTAATATACATCAAAATATTACAAAAATCATACAAAAAAGAAATATGCGGCAGCCGAAAGTACAACAAGGAAGATAAGGTTGATCAGAGTGAACAGGGCAAAATAGTGCTTGCCGTCATGCGGATGCAGCAGGCGGTATTCGCTGAAAGTGATAAGGCTTGCGAGAGATGCGATAATTGTGCCGGTACCTCCGATATTAACGCCAAGGAGTAATTCCTTATAATTCTCCGTAAACTCGGAAAGCAGTATTGCAGACGGAACGTTGCTGATAAACTGGCACGAAGCTATTGAAACAAGGAGCGTGCTTTTTTCAAGGAATGAAGATACAAATGTGTTAACCGCATCTATTCTCGCCATGTTTCCGGCGAAAATGAAAAACATTGTAAAAGTCAGCAGTAGCGGATAGTCAACCGATTTCAAGGCATTTTTGTCAACAAAGAAAAGAATAATGGGAATAACTATAAGACCGAGAAGATACGGAATGACTCTGAAAACAATCAAAAGCGACATGGCAAACAGTACAATATAAAGTACAGTGAGCCGCATATTGAGCTTTTCGGGATAGTCTTCGTTAATCGAAAGAGGTTCTGCTCTCAGCAAAAAGCAAAATGCCGTAAGCATGCCGACTGCCAGAAGAAAAGGCGGAAGCATGATGCTCATGAACTCTCCTGTGGGAATGTTATACGCCGAGTAGATATAAAGATTCTGAGGATTTCCGAACGGTGTGAGCATGCCGCCGAGATTTGCCGAAATATTCTGGAGAATAAAGATAAAAGCCATGTGCTTTTCTTTTTTTGTTACCGAAAGTGCAAAGTAGCCAAGTGGAAGAAAGGTTATAAGTGCCATGTCATTTGCGATAAGCATGGAGCCTATAAAGGTTATGTATACAAGAGCAAGCGCAAGCATACGCAGATTGCCCGTGAGCATAACTATACGCCGTGCGAGAATGGTGAAAAATTTTATGTTGCGTAGTGCACAAATAACAGCCAGTGTCAGAAACAGACAGCTCAACGTCTTAAGGTCGAAGTACTCAAGGTATTCGGCAGACGGGGGTACGAAAAAAGCGGTTATAATTGCGGCAAGCGTTGCGATACAGAGAACAGTGTGCTTTTTGAAAATCTTTAATATATACATAAAAATGCCTTCTTTGTCTGAAAATACTTACCGAAACAATATATCACTTTTAAAATGAAATTACAATAGAAAAAGCAGACAATTTGTCTGCTTTTGTTACTATTTTTCGATTAAGATAATGTCTGCGTACAAAAAGGGAACAAGATCTTCTTTTTGCAGTTCAAACGAGAAAGAGAATTCCTCAAGAAGCAAAGCTTCAATTTCTTTCATATATCTGTCATCGGCGGCGCGCAGCTTTTTGCCGATTTCAGAAAGTGATTTCTGTTTTTCATACAACGCTTTGTATACAGAAATCAACAGTTCTGTACTACCGCCATCAATGGTCTGTTTTAACTGATTCTGTCTTGCACGGTCTTCGTTGATCCATTCCCATACAGTAACGTTTGAAATAACATTCTTTATTTCTTCGGCATTTTTTATAGGACGCATTTTAGCTGTTAAAGCTTCGCTGTCTGTCGGTACATAAAAAACCGAGCTGCCTGAAAAAGCAGGACGTAAAACATAGTAGTCCTTGGCATCACCGCCAAAATCTTTTTTTGCGATTTCAACCAAAGTGCATGCTCCGTGGCAACCGTACATTACGGTATCGTTTGGCTTAAACCGTTTATTCATGTTTACCTCCTGTGGAAAATGGTTTTTTATGTTATTAATGATATAATTATACCATATTTTACAAAAAAATGTTATAGCGAAATTGAACAAAAATCAAACACCGTTTTTTGTGCAATAGGTTGCACAAATCAGTTACTTTCTTTGCTTGATAAGCGTTTCTCCGCTTCTACCTTTGAAAAGATGCAACCGCAGTAGTTTTGTCGGTAAAGTCCGTATTCCTTTGAAAGTGCGAGTGAGCGTGCGTATCCGCCTTTCTTTTTGAAATCCGAAAAAAGGTATTCAACTCCAAGTTTTTCGGCTATTTCACCGCCGATTTGGTTGAGTGCCTGTGCATCCTTATGCGGACTTATCGAAAGCGTGGTGCAAAAACAGTCAAATCCACCGTCAATGGCAGCCTTTGCACTTTCTTCAAGTCGCAGACGAAAACATTTTAGGCAGCGTGCACCCCGTTCGGGTTCATTCTCAAGTCCTTTTGTAATATTGAAAAAAGGCTTTGAATCATATTCGGGAATCAGCAGTTTTACGTCATTGCATGAGGGATGCTCCGAAATGAAACGTTTAAGCTCTTCGGCACGGAAAGTATATTCGCTTTCGGGCGAAATGTTTGGATTGTAGAAAAAAAGGGTAATGTCAAAAAAAGCAGCAAGATATTCAAGGGTATAGCTGGAACACGGTGCGCAGCATGCATGCAACAACAACCGAGGGCGGGAGCCGCTTTTTTTCAGTTCTTCAATTTTTTTATCAAGCAATAATGAATAGTTCATATCTGTTACCTCGGAGTTATTATAACATATTAACTCAAACTAAGCAAGCATAATAAAAGTGCCGATGCTTAGCATCGACACCTTTTTATTACATTTCAACACCGATTTGCTTGAGAGTTGCTGCTACTGCTTCGGGAGCGTTTTTAACAGTGATCGTGGCACCGCCCGCTTTTAAGTTCTCATACATCTCAGCGAGAGTTTCGCATGCGGTATAGTCTGCATAACAAAGCTCAGAAAGGTCAATCGTAATGGATGAAGCATTTTCAAGACCTGCGGCACTGCCGAGCAGTTTGTCCGAGTTTGCAAAATAGCAAACTCCGCTGATGCAAAGCTCGCCGCTGTTGTCTGCAAGCTCTTTCTTGAAAGAGAGCTTCTTTCGGTTTTTGCCAAGCTTAAGCATATCAGCCGCATAGATTACAAACGAAAGAATCACGCCGATAATGATGGCATATGTTAAATCGAGAAGAACTGTTGCTACCATGGTGATAAGGAATTGAGCAATAGGACTCCACATTTTGTTTTTGAAGTAGCACTTGATAGCATCAAATTCGTTCATTCTTATTGCTGTCATAACAAGAACGCCTGCGAGAGCGGCGTAGGGTACAAGACCGATAACACCGGACAGGATAAACATGCATGCAATAAGAAATACAGAGTGGAAAAGGCTTGCAAGTCGTGTTTTGCCGCCGCTTTTTACTGCAACGCTTGTGCGGGCGATTGCGGCAGTAGAAGGAACGCCGCCGAGGAAGGGAATTGCGATGTTGCTTATACCTTGTGCAACGAGTTCAATGTTGGAATTGAAGCTTTCCTTTTTCATGTTTGCTGCACATGCACCGCAGAGCAAACTTTCAACCATGCCGAGCAGGGCGATTGTGACAGCAGAGCTTGCTACATCGGCAAAAAGGTCAAGATTGATATTGCTAAGGGTAAGATGCTCTGAGTTTATAAACGTGCGAGGAATTGCACCGATACTATCAACCGGCACTTGGAAAATGGCAGTGATGAGGGTTATAACAATTATTGCTGCGAGGCTGCCGGGGATATACTTTGCCGCCTTTTTAGGATATATTGCCATGAGCAGAACTACCGCTACAGAGCAAATCATAGCAGGAAGCGAGATTTTGTCAAGGCAGTCGGTAAAGAAGAAAACAACTTTATCAATCGTTGTTTCGCCGACAAGCTTTACACCGAAGAAGTTACCGAGCTGACCGAGAGCGATTACAACGGCAATACCTGATGTAAAACCGGTAACTACGGGCTTGGGAATGAATTTGATAACTTTTCCGAAATGAAGTATTCCTGCAACAAGAAGAATTACACCTGCAAGCAAGCTTGCGGCAAACATACCGGTAAGACCGTGTTCACCGGCTACAACCGTTCCTAAAATAACGGTCATTGCACCTGTAGGACCTGAAATCTGGAAACTGCCGCCGCCGAGCAAACCGCTGACGATTCCGGCGATGATAGCGGTTATCATGCCGGCAACAATGCCGATAGAAGCGTCCGCATTACCTACACTTGCAGCACCGAAAGCAAGCGCAAGCGGAAGTGCAACTGCACCAACGGTGATACCTGCTATAATGTCTGAAAGCAGAGTTTTGCCGTTATAGCCGTTAAATTCGTTTTTGAGCATGTTTGCAAACTGCCCAAATAAAGAACTGTGCTTTTTCATAAAAATCCTCTGATCTGTAAAAATTTGTTGTGCTAAACGTTAACGGGTTAGCAACTTTATAATTATATCACCGCTTTTTGGTAAAATCAACATTACATTTACACAATGTTGGAAAAAGCGACAGCATTTTACATGTAATATTTGCCAAAAAAGTTTTTATATGTCTAAAAAAGTCTTGCGTTTGATAATATATATATGTATAATAATATAATAGGTAATTATGCGGAATGGCGGTGGTTACATGCACGTTTTTGAATCGAATGAAGTGCTGGTCTGCCCGATTTGCGGTGAAAGGCTTGCGTTTGCCGGCGGTTCGCTTACATGTTCGGGTGTAAGAAAGCATAATTTTGATTTTTCAAAAAGCGGGTATGTAAATCTTAATACCCATGCACCTACAAGCGGTGATGATAAAGCGATGGCAAAGGCAAGGCAGACGTTTTTGCGTAACGGGTATTATGAACCGCTTGCTAAAGCCGTGGCAGAGACGGCAGGAAGCGGCGAGGTGCTGTGTGATGCCGGCTGCGGAGAAGGGTACTATACCGAATATGCTGCAAAAGGTTTTAACGCTGTACTCGGCGTTGATTTGTCAAAGCATACCCTTGAACTTGCTGCAAAAAGTGCAAAGCAAAACGGCTTTGGCGACAAGATTTTGTATACTGCGGCAAGCGTATATAAATTACCTCTCGAAAGCGATAGCTGTGATGCGGTTATAAACGTTTTTGCCCCTTGCGTTGAGGAGGAATATTGCCGGGTGCTGAAAAGTGGCGGCAAACTCATAATTGCAGCGGCAGGCCGTGAACATTTGTATGGGTTAAAAGCGGTGCTTTACGATGAGGTTTTGCAAAACGATATCCGCCGTGATTATCCAAGCCAAATGAAACTTATACAGAACTTCTCTGTAAAATACGATGCCGAGATCGTCGGCGAAGATATATACTCTCTGTTCACTATGACTCCGTATTTTTATCGCACTAAAAGGGATAGAGCAGAAAAACTAAAAGAAATCGAAAGGCTACACACGCTTGTTGATTTTGAAGTGCGTGTATATGAGAAAAAATAGTGTTTAGTCTTATAATTCCAATGTATAATGAGGAGAAAATCCTCCCCGATACAATAAAAACCTTGCATGAATATATGTCGGCAACGTTTGATTCTTATGAGATTATCTTTGTTGACGACGGCTCAAAGGACCGTTCAAAGGAAATTGTTGAAAACTGCGGATTGCCGGACATCCGTCTTGTCAGCTACGGTCAAAACCGAGGCAAAGGCTGTGCAATTCGCCACGGCATGCTCGCGGCGAAGGGTGAGATACGTCTTTTCACCGATTGCGACCTTGCATACGGCACTGAGATAATTCGTACACTCTACGATAAATTCGTTGCATCTGAATGTGAAGTTATGATAGGTTCACGAAATATAAATGCTGACGGATATGAGGGATATACCTTTTTGCGTAAACTTGCCTCTAAGGTGTATATCAAAGCGTTATGTATAATAGGCGGATTTAAACTCAGCGATTCACAATGCGGCTTCAAGGCATTCAGTGCAAAAGCGGCAGAAGCCATATTCTCCAAATGTGTAACCGACAGCTTTGCATTTGATTTTGAAGCTATTATGTTTGCAACCAAGCTTGGTTTTAAGATAAGCGAGATTCCGGTGCGGATTATCAATCACCGCGAGTCAGAGTCAAAGGTAAACATGCTCTCGGACAGCATAAAGATGCTTAAGGACGTTATCCGCATTAAGAGTCATGTAAACAAAACAATAAAAAAAACAAAATAATTATATAAAAGGTAGGTATTTATCATGGATATCAAACAGGAATCTTTACAGGCACATTATGACTGGAAAGGCAAGATTGAGGTTATCTCACGTGCAAAGGTAAATGACCGTCACGATCTGTCGGTTGCATATACCCCCGGTGTTGCACAGCCTTGTCTTGAAATTCAGAAGGACTATTGGAAGTCGTTTGACCTTACTCGCCGCTCCAACCTCGTTGCTGTTATTACTGACGGTACCGCGGTTCTCGGCCTTGGTGATATCGGCCCTGAGGCAGGTATGCCTGTTATGGAAGGTAAGTGTGCGCTCTTCAAGGAGTTTGCAGATGTTGATGCTTTCCCGCTCTGCGTTCGCTCCAAGGACGTTGATGAAATCGTTCGTACAATTTATTTGATTTCCGGCTCTTTTGGCGGTATCAATCTTGAGGACATTTCTGCACCCCGTTGCTTTGAGATTGAGAGAAGACTCAAGGAAATCTGCGACATTCCCGTATTCCATGACGACCAGCACGGTACTGCTATCGTATGTGCAGCAGCGCTTATCAACGCACTCAAGGTAGTTGGTAAGAAGATTGATGAAATCAAGGTTGTTATCAACGGTGCAGGCAGTGCGGGTATTTCTATCGGACGTCACCTCCTCAACCTCGGTCTTAAGAACCTTGTTATGGTTGACCGCTTCGGTGCAATCTACGAGGGCAAGGCAGAGAATAACGAGGCACAGGAAGATATGGCAAAGGTTACTAACCGTGCTATGGAAAAGGGCAACCTTGCAGACGTTATGGCAGGTGCAGACGTGTTTATCGGCGTAAGTGCTCCCGGTATCGTTTCCAAGGAAATGGTTGCTTCTATGGCTAAGGATGCTATTGTATTCCCCATGGCTAACCCCACTCCCGAAATCATGCCCGATGAAGCACTTGCGGCAGGTGCAAGAGTAGTTGGTACAGGCAGAAGTGACTTTCCCAACCAGATCAACAACGTGCTTGCATTCCCCGGTATTTTCCGTGGTGCCCTTGATTGCCGTGCGGCTCAGATTACCGAGGAAATGAAGGTTGCAACCTCTTATGCGATTGCATCTCTCATTCCCGATAGCGAACTTCGTGAGGATAACATCATTCCCTCCGCACTCAATAAAGACGTTGCAAAGGTAGTTGCCGAGGCAGTTGTTAAGGCTGCTAAGGATGGCGGCGTTGCAAGAATCTAAATACATAGCAAAAAAGCTGAACGGTTTGTTAAAAACCGTTCAGCTTTTTTGTTTAATCAAGCTCTTTTTTACCGGTGTAAAGTTCATAGTAGCGGCCCTTAAGAGCAAGCAACTCGTCGTGAGTGCCTCTTTCTATGATTTCACCTTTTTCAAGCACCATAATTGCATTTGCGTTGCGTACCGTTGAAAGGCGGTGTGCAATAACAAACGTGGTGCGGTTTTGCATCAGGCGATCCATACCGTGCTCAATGTGACGCTCTGTTCTTGTGTCAACCGAGCTTGTTGCTTCGTCGAGTACCAGAATTGGCGCTTTTGATATTGCCGCACGGGCGATATTCAAAAGCTGTCGCTGACCTTGAGAGAGGTTTGCACCGTCACCCGTGATAACCGTGTCATAGCCTTTTTCAAGACGCATGATAAAGCTGTGAGCACTTGCGGTTTTTGCCGCGGCAATAACTTCATCATCGGTAGCATCGGGGCGACCGTAGCGGATGTTTTCCATGATGGTGCCTGTGAACAGATGTGTGTCCTGAAGCACCATTGCGATATTACGTCTTAAAACATCACGCTTTATGCTACGGATATTTACGCCGTCAATCGTAATCTCACCCGATTCTATATCGTAAAAGCGGTTGAGCAGATTTGTAATTGTGGTTTTGCCGGCACCTGTTGAGCCGACAAATGCAATTTTTTGACCGGGTTTTGCATAAAGAGAAATGTTTTTAAGTACGGTCTTTTCGGGAACGTAGCCGAACGTAACGTCTTCAAGTTTGACATATCCCTGCATATCGGGCATGTCACTTGCATCGGGAACATCGGGTTCCTCTTCGGCACGGTCGAGCACGTCAAATACACGTTCTGCACCCGCAAGGGCAGAGAATACCGTGTTCATCTGCATTGAGAGTTCGTTTATTGGGCGTGCAAAATGTCTTGAATAGTTTACAAAAATACCGAGACCGCCAAGGTCGAATTTGCCAAGCAGGCATAGAACGCCGCCGACACCTGCAGTAATAGCATAGCTTATCTGACCTGTGTTACCCATAACAGGGCCCATGATACCGCCGTAGAACTGTGCGTTGATTTGTTTATCACGCAGGTCATCGTTTAGCAGGGCAAATTCATCAACGCAGATTTCCTCATGGTTAAACACTTTTACAACCTTTGCACCCGATACGCTCTCTTCAACGTATCCGTTAACTGCACCGAGTGCAGCCTGCTGTGACGAATAGTACTTTCTTGAACGCTTGGTAATTGCACGTCCGCCGAAAATGAAAATCGGGATAAATACAACTGTGATAAGTGTCAGCCAGATGTTTGTGTAGCACATAAAGCCAAAGGTACTTACAAGCGTTATCGAGCCGGAAACAAGGCTGACGAGCGTATGGTCGAACATAGTTGCGATGTTGTCGATATCATTTGTAAAACGGCTCATTATTTCGCCGTGGCTTTCGTTGTCAAAGAATTTTATCGGAAGCTTCTGCACCTTTTCAAAAAGATCATGACGCAGTTTCTTCATTGAATTCTGTGAAATGTGGAGCATCAGCTTTGCCTGAAGATACTGTGCAAGGATATTGAAAATATAAATAAAAAGGAGAATCGCAAGATAGAACAGAATTTGCTTTAGTTTTTCCGCAGGAGTGGCTGTTGCCATTTCTTCTCCCGAAGCGATGTTAAGTATCGGACGCAGGAGATAACCCGCAACGGTGCTTGATAAAGCGGTAAGTGCAACAAATGAAAGAGCTGCAAACAAGAGGTACTTATATGCACCGATATATCCAAGCAGCCTTTTTATAATCTTTTTGCTGTCGCCTTTAGGTTTTGAAACGGGCATGCCTCTGCCACCCGGACCGCCGGGACCTCTGCGGGGTCCGATAGGCGGCATACCGCCTTGCTTTTGCGGTGCTGCTGAAGAATTATACTGTTTCTGGAGGTCTGCAAGTGTACGCTTAGCCATTATCAGCACCTCCTTTGTTTTCCATCTGCAAGCTGTAAATTTCCTTGTATTCTTCACAGCTTTCCATAAGCTCTGCATGGGTACCGAGTCCTGCAATTCTTCCGTCATCAAGGACTAAAATTCGGTTTGCATCCATTACAGAGGTTATTCTCTGTGCGATTATAATTTTTGTAGAATCTTTTAGCGTGGTAGCAAAAGCAGTTCGTATATTAGCTTCTGTCGCCGTGTCAACTGCACTTGTAGAGTCATCAAGAATAAGAATTTTAGGCTTTTTCAGAAGTGCACGTGCAATGCAAAGACGCTGCTTTTGTCCGCCCGAAACGTTAGTACCGCCACGTTCTATCTCATGGTCATAGCCATCGGTAAAGCTTTCGATAAAACCGTGTGCCTGTGCAATCTTTGCGGCAGCTTTCATTTCTTCTTCGGTTGCTTCTTCGTTGCCCCAACGCAGATTCTCCTTGATAGTACCAGAGAAAAGAAGATTCTTCTGAAGCACCATGCTAATACCCTCACGCAGAGAGTACAGAGAATAATCGCTGACATTGACACCGTCAATCAACACCTCGCCGCTATCCGTGTCATAAAGCCTTGGAATCAGCGACACGAGTGTGGATTTTCCGCTTCCTGTTCCGCCAATTATACCGAGAGTTTCACCGGCATGTATTTTAAAGCTGATATCTTCAAGAACGCAGTCGGGACTGTTCTTGTAGTAACGGAAGCTTACGTTTTTAAACTCAACTTCGCCGCTTTGAACGGTAATATCTTTATATGAGGCGTTGTCATCGTTGATGTCGGGTTGCTCCTGTAAAACTTCACGTATACGCTTAGCCGAAGCCGCGGCACGAGATGAAGACATGAAGAGCATCGTTACCATCATAAGCGACATGAGAATTTGATTGATATATGTAATGAGAGCGTTGAAGTCGCTGTATTCAAGGTCGCCAAAGATAACCATATTACCGCCGAACCAGACTACTGCAAGAGTAGTGAGATTCATGATAAGCGACATTATCGGTTGCGTGAGAATCATTACGTTCATCGCATGCATGGCGCTGTTTTTGAGGTTAGTGTTTGCCTTGTCGAACTTTTCTTCCTCGAAATCTTCTCTTACAAAGGATTTTACAACACGCATGTTTGTAAGGTTTTCGCCAACGGTGTTGTTAAGCTCGTCAACTTTCGATTGCATGGCACCGAAACGCGGAAAACCTACACGCATAACAACGGCAAGCAGAATTGCAAGCAGAGGGATTGCCACGGCGAGTACGGTAGAAAGCTTCGGACTTATGGTAATGGTCATTATCAACGCACCGATAAGCATACCGGGAGTACGTAAGAACATACGGAGCAGCATGTTTGTAAAGTTCTGAAGCTGTGTAACATCATTTGTTAAACGTGTAATAAGCGAGCCTGTCTGGAACTTGTCGATGTTGGCAAAAGAGAACTTCTGTACCTTTTTATATACATCAAGACGCAGGTCACTGCCAAAGTTTACCGATGCTTTTGCACCGAAATAGGCACCGCCTATGCCGCCAAGCATCATGAGGACGGCAACCGCTATCATAAGTGCAGCCATTCCTATTACAAACCATATAGAGCCTGTGTCGGCTGTAAGGCTTGTTTCGGCACGCTTGACGATCATCGAATAAAGTCGAGGCATAATAACCTCGCCTAAAACCTCGATTATCATGCAAAGCGGGCCTAAAATGAAATAAAGCTTATATGGCTTGATATATTTGCCCCAGGTCTTCAAATGAAATATCTCCTTTTATAAACAATTTTAACCATTTTATCACAATCAGCAAATAATCTCCATATTTTTTCTGATTTTTTCAAAAAAACTTCACATTGACGTTATATGTGTGATATAATTGAAACAACTTAGAAAAGGAGGTAACTCTATGTCAGCTACAGTTCTAAAAATTATAGCAATTCTTTCTATGCTTATTGACCACATCGGTTTTGCCTGCGGTTATTACTTTTCGGAAATCGGTTTTGCCGGAGGATATTATTTATGCCGTGCTATCGGCAGACTTGCATTACCGATTTTTGCATTTCTCATTGCAAACGGCTTCCGCCATACGCGCAGTATAACAAAGTATGCACTTCGCCTTTTTGCGTTTGCAATTATTTCCGAGGTTCCTTTTGACCTGTTCACTTCGCATAAGATAACAATAGTTGATTTTTCGGGCAGAATACCCAATCTGTCACTTGATAACGTTTTCTTTACTTTACTTATCGGACTTCTGTATCTTTGCTTTAACAAATATGCAACCGAACGCTTCGGTAAATTGGCAAAGGTTATAAGTGCGGTTGCTTTGGTTGGCTTCTGTGCTTTTGCAGGTTTTGTTTCGGCAGACTACGGTGCTGTAGGTGTGGCATGGGTTGCGCTGTTCGGTCTTCTTGATATTAAGGAAAGCAAAAATATTCCTGTTCTGTTTATGGGTGCGGCAGTACTTTCGTATTGGAGAATTATTGCAAAATGTATTGTCGTAGGATTTTACCGCCTTACCATGATTAATATTGGCAAGCTTCCCGGTATTGCTTATTTCCTTGCAGGAAACATCACGGTAATGACATGGATCCAGCCTTTTGCACTCGTTGCATTCGGTGCTATGCTTATGTATAACGGCAAGAGCGGATTGCCTGAGAATCCCGTGGCAAAAAAGATAGTGCAGTATGGCTTTTATCTTTTCTATCCTGTACATATTCTGCTTCTGTATTTGATTTTCTGATATGAATTGCAAACTTTGTCCACGCCGGTGCGGTGCTGACCGTGAGCGTGGCGAAAAAGGATATTGCGGTGCGGCAGGGGGCATAAAGATTGCCCGTGCCGCACTTCATATGTGGGAGGAACCTCCCATTTCGGGCGATAAAGGTAGCGGAACGGTTTTCTTTTCACATTGTCCACTTAAATGTGTCTACTGCCAGAACCGTAATATTTCAAGCGGCGGTGACGGGCTTGAAATAACGGTTTCACGGCTTTGTGAAATATTCTTTGAGCTTAAGGCAAAAGGGGCGCACAATATAAATCTTGTATCGCCAACGCAGTATGTAAATGAGATCCTGTCTGCTGTGAAAATGGCAAAGGAAAAAGGATTTGACCTGCCGATTGTTTATAATACAAGCGGGTATGAATCTATTGAAACGTTAAAGCAGCTTGACGGAATTGTAGATATATACCTGACCGACTTTAAATATATGTCACCCGTAGCGGCTAAAAGGTATTCAAACGCAGAGGATTATCCGTCCGTTGCGAAAGCGGCACTTGCAGAAATGATGCGTCAGCAACCTGCATGTGTCTTTGACGGGGAGATAATGAAAAGTGGAGTAATCGTGCGGCATCTTGTGCTGCCGAATAATATTTCCGATTCAAAGGACGTTGTAGACGCCTTTGACACCGTCTGCGGTGAGCGTGCATATCTGTCGCTCATGCGGCAGTACACTCCGCAAAAGGAGTGTACTTTTTTGGAGATAGCAAGACCTGTCAGCGAAAGCGAGTATAACGAGGTCGTAAGCTACGCACTCATGTGCGGAATAAAAAATATGTTTTTGCAGGACGGAGACAGCGTTTCCGAAAGCTTTATTCCGTCTTTTAATTATGAAGGAGTTTTGAAAAATGGTACTGAATAACGAGCAGATTAAAAGCATTGCAACGAACTGTATAGACGTGCGTACACGTGTAAACGGCAGAGCAGAGTTTGTCCGTTTCACAGATAAGCAAAGAGAAATATACGCAAGCCGCAACTTTGTAGGTCAACCGCCTTGCAATGCAGGCGTTTGCCTTGATTTTACATATGATGGAGAAATCATAGCATTTGAGTTCGATGTTATTTCACGCACAAGCCGCAATTTTCTCTCAATAGATTTATATGACGGCGATGTAATGGTGCATTCTCTCTTTACGTATGCAGACAGCGAGGGCCAGCGCCAGTTTTTCTATAAGTTCGCTGATAAAAAGGAACGCAGAGTTCGCATATTCCTGCCTTATTCATGCGGACTTGAAGTATGGAATTTCATTCTTGATGACGGTTCGCATTTCATTCCTACCTCAAAAGAGGGAAGACTCAGAATGCTTTTCCTCGGCGACTCGATTACCCATGGCTATGATACGCATTACACCTCAATGAGTTATGCATTGACTGTTGCACGTCATTATGATGCGGTTTGTCTTAATCACGGTGTAGGCGGCTACGTTTTTCTTGCCGAAAGTCTTGATGAGGAATTGCCGTTTACTCCTGATGTAATTACCGTTGCATACGGTACAAACGACTGGGGACGTTATCTCAATGACGAGGAAAAATACCGTGCGGCGGCAAACGAGTATTTTGACAAGCTTTGTGAAATTTATCCTGATGCAAAGATTTTCGGTATTCTTCCCGTATGGCGTGCTGATGAGGACCGCCGTCCCGAACGTATGCCGTTTACAAGGGTTTATGAGATACTGCGAGAAGTATATGCGGCTCACGGTGTTTCGGTTATTGACGGAGAAATTGCAGTGCCGCAGATGCGTACTTTCTATACTGACGGTCTGCATCCTAATACTATAGGTCAGCACGTTTACGGACTTTCGGTGATTGAAGCACTTGAAAAAGCAGGTGTAAAGAAGAATGGCTAAAAGTAAGGATAAGGATGTAAAAACCAATGCTATGCGTATACTTGAAACGCTTGGCATTGATTTTGAAGTAATAACATACGAGAGCGACGAGTTTATTGACGGCGTGCATCTTGCCGAAAAACTCGGTCAGCCCAAGGAATCAACGTTTAAAACGCTTGTTGCGCAGGGTAAGAGTGGAGGATACTTTGCTTTTGTCATTCCCGTTGCCGAAGAGCTTGACCTGAAGGCGGCGGCAAGGGCGGTTGGCGAAAAGTCGGTTGAGCTTATCCCCGTTAAGGATATTACAAAGGTTACGGGTTATATCCGTGGTGGATGTACCGCTATCGGTATGAAAAAGGATTATCCGACTGTTATTGATGAGAACTGTATTCTGTACGATTTGATCATGGTATCGGGCGGCAGATTAGGCTCACAAATCAAACTTTCGCCGGATGATTATATACGTGCAACAAACGCAAAATGCTTGCCTATTATTTTTTCTTGAGAATTTTTTAAAAAATATGTTGACAAGCCTGATAAAAACTGATATAATAACTGTCGTTGCCACGGCAGTTAGATGTACCTTTAGCTCAGTTGGATAGAGCAACTGCCTTCTAAGCAGTAGGTCGAGGGTTCGAGTCCCCCAAGGTACGCCATACCCGCTGTTTAGCGGGATATGGTGGGCGTAGCTCAGTTGGTTAGAGCGCCAGGTTGTGGCCCTGGAGGTCATGGGTTCGATTCCCACCGCTCACCCCAGAAAGAAAACAGGAACGTATTTGCGTTCCTGTTTTCTTTTTGCAGATGCACAGAAATCGAACCCACTCGTTGCAAAGCAACGAAATAAGTGTGTGCTGCATCAAAGCAAAAACACCCGCAAAGCAAGGCACACACTTTGGGTTCAGATTCCAACGAGCATTTGCGTTCCTGTTTTCTTTTTGCAGATGCACAGAAATCGAACCCACTCGCTAAAAAGCAACGAAATAAGTGTGTGCTGCATCAAAGCAAAAACACCCGCAAAGCAAGGCACACACTTTGGGTTCAGATTCCAACAAACGCAAGTGCGTTCCTATTTTTATTTGACAATGTTTTGCAGATATTGTATACTGTAATCATTACAAGATACGAGGTGCAAGATGCAGAAGTTTTCGTTATCCTATACAACACAAAGAATAAAGACCGCAATGATTTCTTTGCTAATTTTTGGTATTTTATTTCCGCTGATCGGCATGGGGCTTTGTGTCGACTCGTTTTCGCCAATTCCCACACCGGTAGATATCTCTTCTATATCTCCCGAAGAGATAGAACCTGATTCTATATATAAGGCAGATGATTTGTACGTCGTGGACGTATATGCAGAATATACCGAAACCGAACGATTCACAAAACGTGTAGTTAAAGTTGAAAAACAGTACTTTTTATGCATGCTTTTTATTGATGATACGGCGTACATGATTTCTATTCAAACTAAGCCGACGGATGACGTTATGACAAGAATTAATGCTTATTTAAATGATGATGAGCAGGGGTTTGGTGACCTTTCTGTCAACGGATATTTCAAGGCTGACAAACTCACCGGAGAAGTTAAGCAGTTTTATGACGAAGCCGTGGAGTTTTATGATGTATACGGTCTTGGACTTACACCGTTACAAGTAAATCTTGTCTATGAATGTGACGGTAATACCGATTACGGAGCATTCGCTGCAGAACAGCAACAGCAGCAACGCTTGATATCGCTCGTTTTTGTCGGCATAGGTATGATTTGTTTAGCGGGTAGTTGTTTTGCACGCAGGACGTATAAAAAGCAGCTTGCCGCCGAGGCAGAAAAAGCACGCTCATGGACGACCGAAGAAGAATAAAAATGCACTTGGAGGTATATATGAAAAAACTGATTTATTCAATAATTGCTATTGCAATGGTATTTGCAACACTTGCATTGTTTGCATCGGCAGCAGAGCCTACGCTCACAAGCAATTCAATTGCTTATATCGACTTTACAAACGGTAACAATGCAAATGACGGGCAAAGTGCCGCAACCGCTAAAAAGCAGCTTATGCAGCTTAATTCTAACGGTGCGGTTTCGCTTCTCAAGGACGGTGGAACACTCGTTGCGTCCGGTAAACTGTTTGTCGGCGGCGACTATACTTTCCCCGAACTTGCAAGCACTCTATATATCACTTCCAATGACGGAACCACCGACTATAAAAACCGTATTCCCGAAAACAATCCTGCATGCGCATTCAAAATGTCCGACGGCTCAAGCACAACTTTTTTGCAGGATACGGTGATTGATGATATTATTCTTTTTCAGGAAACCAAAACGTCTACTTCTATCATTATCTCTAACAACTCCACTCTTGTTATAGGTGAAAAGGTTGTTACAATCGGTTCTCCGTATTCCGCAGAACCTTGCTATATGTCGCTCTATGCCGAAAAAGGCTCAACACTTATTGTTAAGAGCGGTACGTTCCAGAAAATCACGGGTGAGGGTACACTCGTTATCGACAGTGACGTTAAAATAATCGAGAAAAGCACAGTTTCTGATAATAAAAAGGATTATGCCGCTAATGCGCTCTATTCTCTCGGGCTTGTTAAGGGCTATGACGATAGCGGCAGTGACTTCCGCCTTGAAAACAGTTTGAACCGTGCAGAGTCCATTGTGCAGATAGTCCGCTTCCTCGGTGCAGAGCAGATAGCACTTAACGGTAATTATACCGTTCCTTTTGACGATGTACCCGATTGGGCAGTGCCGTATATAGGATATGCCTATGCAAACGGCATCACCAGCGGCAGAAGTGCAACAAAGTTTGACACAAACGGTACTGTTGATGAAGCACAGTTTTTAACGCTTTTGCTCCGTGCCATGGATTACAGTGACAAGGACGGCGACTTTGTTTGGAGCAATCCTTATGAACTTGCAAACAAAGTGGGACTTATTGAGCATACCGAGGCTACCGAAAAATACAATCGTGGCGATGCCTTTGTTGCTTGCAGTAATGCACTTTCATCCAAACTAAAGGGAGGAAACACCGTGGCTGAAAAACTTATAAAAAACAACGTTATCACCGAAAAAGCATACGGATATGCCAAGCGTATCGCCGATGGTGAAACGATTGTCGTTGCATGTGTTGGTGACAGCGTTACACAGGGCACGGGTTCTTCACCTGCATCAGTATACAGCTATCCTGCACAGCTTCAGAAGCTTCTCGGTAAGGGATTTAAGGTTGTAAACTGCGGCAAGGCATCATCGTATGTTATGAACCTTGATTCGCAGTATAACGTTAAAAAAAGCTCTCCCGCACTCTGGTATCCCAATACCGCAGAGTATAAAAAGTTTATGGAGTCAAACCCTGAAATAGTTATCGTTATGCTCGGCACCAACGATGCACGCAGTATGACTGACGTAAGGGCAGAGGATGATTTTGTAAGCTCATACAAAGCACTCATTGCAGAGCTTTCTTCACTTGAAAGCGTAAAGGAAATGTATCTTTCAACCATGATTCCCGCGCCCAATTCGGATATTACTTATCAGGGTACGGCTTTTACGCTTCCCAGACTTATTGAGGACATCGCCGATGAGCTTAAGCTTCCTCTTGTAAGAACGCATGAAGCATTGCATGACTACTATAATGTAATGCTTCCGTATAACGATTCGGTTCATCCGACCAATACTACATATCCCGCGCTTGCGATTAACTTTTATAACGAAGTATTCGGTCATAAAAAGGAGCTCCCTAAAATCCAATCGGCAAAGGATAACGTCGTTTTTGTTACTTCGTTTGGCAAGGTTGACAACGGCGGCACATCTGAACATGACAGTGTAAATTCACTAAGCCTTGCTGTCGCAATGCTTAAAGAAACAGGGGGTACTGTTGTTGTTTGTGCTCCTCTTACCGAAAAAGCGGTGTATTTGGTAGAACACGAAAAGCCGATAACTATAACCTCTCTTTACGGAGGCATTGATTACAGAGAAACTAATGATGCCGTGCTAAACTTTAGCGGCAATATAACTCTCGGCGGCGATACAACTTTTGATTCCATTATACTCAATGAAACCGCCAATGCACTTGCGATTAATTGTTGCTATAACAATCTGACAATCGGCGAGGACGTTGAATGCACAACTGCAAATCCTGCTCATGTTCTTCCGTCAATCAACTTTGGATACCGCATCGGCTCGAGTGCTCTTACCGTAGAGGACGTTTCCTGCCATAGCGACTGCACACTTAGCATCGCAGGCGGAAAATGGTCACTTGTAAGAGGCGGAAACATGCGTACAAACTCCGGTAACCCCATAGGAACAATAGATAGCGGCGTAACCGTTACGCTTAATATCCTTGGCGGCGAGTTCACGTATAGCGGTGTGAATACAACGTGTGCCGTAGGCATGAACGGTTGTGAAGGAAACGTTGTAATGAATATTTCGGGCGGTACGTTCAACGGCAGTGTATACGGTATTCACCGTACCGGCTCTAACACTACCGGAATAAATGCCGACTTTGGCGGAAACCTTACAATGAACATAACAGGCGGTAGCTTTACAGGCAATGTAGGTCTGTATCATACTGCCGATACGCCGAAAGTAAACGGAACTGCTAAGCTTATAATAGCCGACAAGTATAAATCTGTTGTAAATGTCAATGATTTTGATAAAGTTGAAAATATTGATTAAAAACACTTGACAACGTCACTTTATTGTGATAGCATGATGGTATAGTAAAAACCGATGATTGAGAATAGTAGCCGATACAACTTCATTTCAAGAGAGCCGCAGACGGTGCGATTGCGGTAATGAAGCATTGGTGAATGGACTCATGAGGGCAAACCGAATCAAGTAGGGGCGACGGTAGGCGACCGTTAAAGCGTCATGTGTATGTCAGTACACGTTAAGTGCGTATCACAGATACGAATTTGGGTGGCACCGCAGGCTTTATTATCCTGTCCCATTTTTATGGGACAGGATTTTTGTATTTAAAGGAGAACTGTTATGAATTTCAACGGAATTGATTTTGACACCTATTTTAAGAATTATCCAAACGAAGCGGGCTTTTTCGGTAAGTACGGCGGCTCGTTTATAAGCCCCGAGCTTCAAAAGGCAATGGATGAAATTACCGAGGCTTATTTCACTATCTGCAAGTCGAGAAAGTTTATAAGCGATCTTCGCAGAATTCGCAAGGAGTTTCAGGGCAGACCTACGCCTATTTCTCACCTTGAGCGACTTTCCTCCTCCCTCGGCAACGTTCAGCTTTATGTAAAGCGTGAGGATCTTAACCATACCGGTGCTCACAAGCTCAATCACTGCATGGGTGAGGCATTACTTGCAAAATATATGGGCAAGAAAAAGGTTATTGCCGAAACAGGTGCCGGTCAGCACGGTGTTGCACTTGCAACTGCAGCCGCATATTTCGGACTTCAGTGTGATATTTACATGGGTTCCGTTGACATTAAAAAGCAGGCTCCCAACGTAGCGAGAATGAAGATTCTCGGTGCTAACGTAATTGAAGTAACACACGGCCTTGCAACACTTAAAGAAGCAGTGGATGCTGCGTTTGAGGCGTATGCAAAGGAGTATAAGGATGCAATTTATTGCATCGGTTCGGTGCTTGGTCCTCATCCGTTCCCGATGATGGTTCGTGATTTCCAGAGCGTTGTAGGTATTGAGGCAAGGGAGCAGTTCGTGTCTATGACAGGCGAGCTTCCCGATGCTATCGTTGCATGCGTAGGCGGCGGTTCCAATGCGGCAGGCTTCTTCTCCGGCTTCCTCAATGACCCGGTTGATATTTACGGTGTAGAGCCTCTCGGCAGAGGAGAAAAACTCGGTGACCATGCGGCAAGCCTTAAATACGGTACAGAGGGCATCATGCACGGCTTCAACTCAATTATGCTTAAGGACGAAAACGGCGATCCAGCTCCCGTTTACTCTGTAGCAAGCGGTCTTGACTATCCCTCGTCAGGTCCTGAACACGCATTTCTTCGTGACCTTGGCAGAGTAAAGTATGACGTTGTGAACGATGAGCAGACTATAGATGCGTTCTTTGCACTTTCCCGTCTTGAGGGTATTATCCCCGCAATCGAGAGCGCACATGCTGTTGCGTACGGTGTAAAGCTTGCACAGAGGATGGGTAAAGGTTCGGTTCTTATTAACCTCTCCGGCAGAGGCGATAAGGACATGGACTTTGTAATTGAAAAGTACGGTATCAGATAAAAAACAAAAGCATGCAAAGCGAAAACTTTGCATGCTTTTTGTACGTTTTGTGTTTGCAGTAATCAGATAAATTAATGTTTACATTAACAAGCCTTCCTCAGACGAGGAAGGTGGCGCCGTAAGGCGACGGAAGGAGGGAACATTTCTAATTGTTACTTTTTCCCTCCCTCAGTCAGCGTTCCGCTGACAGCTCCCTCATCTGAGGGAGCCTTTATTACAACCATAAACAATTAATTTACCACAACTTTCCCCCTTGACATATGAAACAATCTATGCTATAATACATTTAACAATTAAGTTAAATGTTAAATGACGGAGGTGACTGCATGGGCTTGCAAAATACAATGCGGGCACTTGCTGATTCAACACGGCGAGAGATTCTTAATCTGTTAAAGCACGGAAAAATGTCGGCAGGTGAGATATGCGAGCATTTTAATATAAGTGCTGCGGCAGTTTCACGTCACTTGTCGGTGTTGAAAGAGGCGGACTTGATATTTGACACCCGTGACGGAAAGTATATCTACTATGAACTGAATACGTCTGTGCTTGAAGAGATTTTGCTTTGGATAAGCGAACTGAAAGGAGAAAACAATGATTAAAAGAAATCTACCTAAAATTATTATTTCATCACTTATAATACTTTTACCAATACTTGCAGGTCTGCTTCTTTGGGATAAACTGCCTGAGCGAGTTCCTACACACTTTGGTCCCGACGGCACGGCAGACGGCTGGAGTTCAAAACCGTTCGCAGTATTTTTTATGCCTCTTTTCATACTTGCGGTGCATTTGATTTGTGCTTTTGCAACGTCGCTCGACCCAAAGCATAAAAATATATCAAAAAAAGCGTTTGGACTTGTGCTGTGGATTTGCCCCGTGCTTTGCGTGCTGACAAGCACGCTTATGTATTCGGTTGCACTTGGCTTTGACGTAAACGTTACAGTGGTAATGATGCTGTTTATAGGTGCTATATTCGTTGTGATAGGAAACTATCTTCCCAAATGCCGCCAGAATTATACCATCGGTATCAAAGTACCGTGGACACTTAACGATGAAGGAAACTGGAACGCAACACATCGCTTTGCAGGTATACTTTGGGTGGTGTGCGGAATTGTGCTTATGGTATGCTCATTTTTGAAATTTGCTTGGATAATATTTCTTTCTGTAACTGCAGTGATGGTGATTGTACCCATTGTGTATTCGTATTTTTATTACAAAAACAACAAAAAAGAGCCGTAAGACTCTTTTTTCAGCCTGATGACAAAGTCATCAGGCTGACCAGAGGCTGAGAAACGCAGACAGATTTTGGGATTTTTGTTTCGTCGGCGTACATGTGTACGGCAGAGACAAAAATCCCAAAAAGCAAGTAACGGCAAGGGCTTGAAAAAGCCATTGCCGCATTTTGTTTTTACGCAAAGTGCAAAATTATTTCTATTTATTAGCCTTGCTTTTATTCTTACTTGCGGTCTGACGTGTTTGTCAGCACTCTGAAAAAAGAGCCGTAAGGCTCTTTTTTGTTACATATCATATCTTATCAAATCTTCAAATGTTTCACGTCTTATGCCAATTCGTACTTCGCCGTCTTTGACAATTACAACGGCAGGGCGGCAAATGCGGTTGTAGTTAGATGCCATTGAGTAGTTGTATGCACCCGTGCAAAGCACCGCAATAATTTCGCCTTTTTCGGGTTTTGCAATAGCGACGTTTTCCTGTATCAGGTCGCCACTTTCGCAGCAACGGCCTGCAACAGTGCAAACAAAGTCGGCTTGTTCGTTTGGTCTTGATGCGTTGATAACCGTGTATTCCGAGCCGTAAAGTGCATATCGTGGATTGTCGGTCATGCCGCCGTCAATCGAAACGTAGCTCTTGTAGCCAGTAATTGTTTTAACACTTCCCACAGTGTAAAGGGTAGTGCAGCAGTCTGCAACAATGCTGCGTCCCGGTTCGAGTAAAATTGCAGGCGGTGTAATGCCGTATTTGTTGCAAGCGGCGGTTATATGCTCGCCGATAAGCTTGATGTTAGCATCAATGTCAATTTCGGGATGTGACTCAACGTATCTTACGCCAAATCCGCCGCCGAGGTTTATATACTTTGCAGTAAAACCGAGAGTCGCTTTTGCATCTGCTGCAAATTTAAGCATAATGTCCGCCGCATCGCAGAAAGGCTCACTCTCAAAAATCTGTGAACCTACGTGGCAGTGAAAGCCTTCAACCTCAACGTTTTCAAGACTCAAAGCAAATTCAAGCAGTTCCATAGCCTGTCCGGTTTCAATAGCTGTACCGAATTTCGAGTCCACGCTACCCGTGCTGATTTTTGCATGGGTATGCGGGTCGATTCCGGGCGAAAGACGAAGCAAAACACGTTGCTTTATCTTGTTTTCACCCGCAATGCGATTGATTGCAACAAGCTCCTCACGGTTGTCAGCAACAAAACGTCCAATACCCGTTTCAATGCCGAAAGCAATATCGGAATCGGTTTTGTTGTTGCCGTGAAAATAAACGAATTCAAGAGGGAAGCCTGCCGCATTTGCTACGTAAAGCTCACCGGGCGAAACAACGTCTGCACCCATGCCCTCGCTTTCGATGATGCTGTAAAGTGACTTGAAGCAGAAAGCCTTACCTGCATATAGCGGCTTTGAACCGCTTGGCAGATATTTTTTAACCGCATTAACATACGTGCGGCAATGTTCTCTGACTCTGTTTTCGTCAAGCACCATGAGCGGTGAACCGTATTCTTTTATTAGTTCGGTAGCATCAAGACCTGCTATGGCAAGATGCCCCTTTTCGTTAACCGAAAGATTTGAATATAACATAATCTACCTACTGTTTAATCATATCCTGCATGGTATAAATTCCTGCGGGTTTGCCGCAGATCCATTTTGCGGCACATATTGCACCGTCAGCAAAAACACTGCGGCTCAAAGCACTGTGTGCAAGCGTAATAATTTCATTTTTTGTTGCCACGATAATCTCATGCTCTCCGACAATGCTGCCTGCACGGATAGCATGAATACCGATTTCATTCTTTTCACGCTCACGTCTGCCGCTTCTGCCAAGCATAAATGTTAGGTTCTCACGTACGCTCTTTATTGCATTTGCAAGCATAAGTGCGGTCCCGCTCGGTGCATCGAGCTTTGCGCTGTGATGTTTTTCAATAATCTCAATGTCGGCATCGGGGAAAACTGCGGCACTTTTTTTGGCAAGCTCGCAGAGAAGTGCAACACCTATAGACATGTTGGCAGAGAAAAACACGGGAACTTTTTTAGCAAGGTCATTAACCTTTGCAAGTTCTTCTTCTGTTTGACCTGTAGTGCAGAGAATAACCGGAATGCCCCACTTTGTGGCATATTCGGCAACTTCGCTTATTGCGCTGTGATGTGAAAAGTCGATAATCACATCGGCACCGATATCATAGGCAGGGAAGTTCGGCATCTGAATCGCCGTAGAAACCTCAAAACTTTTGTCGATGGCAGCTATAATTGCCATATCGCCGCTTTTTTCAATAGCAGCACGGACTTCTTTACCCATTCGTCCGTTTGCACCGTTTAAGATTATGTTCATATTATAAGCTCCATTCCGCTGCTTGCAGCGGTAAAAAAATAGTAAAACGAAATCCTCGGGACCGCACTTTGTGCGGCAAAATGGGATGGGACCCATTTTGCGAGGAGTTCCAAAGCGAACACACCTGTGTTAAATAT
>JAZQEH010000050.1:0-18078 GCA_045538895.1 Eubacteriales bacterium | reverse complement strand
GCCGGATGCACGGATATGGGCGATATTTCAACCGTTATGCCATCTATCATTGCATACGTCGGATGCAGTATGATTCCATGCCACACAAAGGATTTTGTAGTGGAGGATGCTTATAACGCATGCGTTGTCAGTGCAAAACTTCAGGCAGGCTTTGTATACAGACTTCTTTCTGATAATGCTTATCTTGCGAAAAAGGCTATCTCAGAGGCGGAAACACCGTTTAAGTCCATAAAAGAATATTTGTCAGAGATGGACAAGATTGTATTTTGCGGCGACTGCGTTTTCTATAATGAGGATGGAAGCATTACGATAAAAACCGAATAAATCTTTATAAATACATTTAAGGAGAAAACTATGAAAACTATATTTCGAGTTGTATTTTTCTTGGTTTTAGCACTTGGTTTATGCTTTTCAACGTTTGCAGCTGAGAGCACCGTATACGTTGACGGCGTAGGCACAAATGCAAATTGCTATGCAGAGCTGAAGGATGCTGTCAGTGCAGTAGCAGACGGCGGTACGGTTGTGATTACCGCAGATTATGCGACACCTACCGGTTCTGCAACGCATCTTCCTGCTAAGAACTTTACGCTTACTGCACAGAATGATGCAGTATTGACTCTTGGCAGAACCTTCTTTATTTACGGCGATGTTGTTTTTGATAACATCACTGTGAAAAACGGGGCTTCATCGGGCGTCGACTTTATCTATTGCAACGGATATAATTTCACAGTTACGTCGAGCGTAGCCACCATTGCAAAGAGCGGTCGCTATACTACGATTTTTGCCGGAACAAGTAGCTCTTCCAAATATCCGCTTGTTCCGACCGAAAGTGAAGTGAAACTTTACGGCGGCGATTGGTACATCGTTTCAGCGGCGAACAATACGGGCACATTTACCAATACAGTTGACGTTTTGATTGACGGTGCAAATGTACACAGTTCATTTTATATCGGTAATTACTCAGGTGCTTCCGAAGGTACATGTAACCTTACGCTTGTCAGCGGCAGTCTCCCTACGGTTAAGGGTACGGCAGGTGCATACAATATAGTACTCAAAGGCGGTAGTGTGGAAAGTCTTGAACTTGACGCTACCGTTGCCCCCGAAGTTGGCAAAACTGTTACAATAACTTCTGCGACCGGTACAGTTACCACAAGCGCGCCTGAAGGATATAAGGTTGTGAAAAGCGGCACTGTATATTCAATTATAGAAGATGCAGCTTCTTCCACTACCGTATATGTAGGCACAGAAGAAGGTGCATATGCAACCTTGGCAGAGGCAGTAGCCGTGCTTAGCGAGGAAGGCGGCAAAGTTGTGATTGCCTCGGATACTGCAATTAATGAAGCATTTGCTTTCCCTGAAAAGAATGGAGATGTTACAATTTGTTCTGAAAACGGTGCAAAGCTTATTCTTAATGCGAATATCAATCTCGCAAACAACACAAACGGTACAAAGGTAATCTTTGACCTGCCAATCAGTGCTACAAATGCTGCTATCTTTGGTGGTTTCAGAAACGTTACCTTTACCGAAAACTGTACTGTAACAGGTAATCTTGATTTCTATGGCGGTATCGATACGGCAGGTCTTGAAATTGATACTTCTGCAATCACAGAACTTGCTTATACCATTATTGTTAATGGCGGCACCTTCAATAATTTTGCAGGAGGCAACTATCGTTCAGATTATGCTTCTCCTCTCGGTTCTATTGCGGCACCTTTGACAGTAAATATTGGCGGCGGTACATTTACAAAGAGCTTTTCTCTTTCGGGAATGTCTATACTTGCAGATAGTGCCACACTGTCTGTAACCGACGGTATTTTCGATTGTGATATATATGCACAGGGAGCTAAGGGACCGTGTAGTGCAAGTGCTTCTAAATATTCACCTACAGTACACTCTAACAGAAAATACTATGCGGCTGACGGTGATATTGCCATTAACATAAGTGGCGGTACTTTCGGCGGCGGTATTTTGGCTTCCCAAAACGAGGTTTCTTTCTATCAGGTACTCAGAGGTAATTACTCTGTTGCAATTACAGGCGGTATTTTTGCAGATAATGCTGTAATGGATGCAACACAGGTAAAAGCATATGCAGACAGCGAAAACAAAGCTACTCTCACATATGCTGAAGGCTATACATTTGACATTGTGCGTTTTGACAATGTAAACGGCGAGGACAAGACCTACGACGAGCCTCTCCGCGTTGCGTTTGTAGGCGACTCTATTACAGAGGGACCGAGACCTAACATTCATCTTAACTCTTTCCCGGCTGTATTTGCTTCTATAGCAAAAGAAAACGGTAAGGAAATTATCGTTGCAAACTACGGTAGCGCAGGATCGGGTATACTTACAACTTCGGTTTATTATCCTACTCGCCTTGCATATCCCTTGGCTATGGAAGAAACTGATGCCGATTATGTGTTTATTGCTATTGGTACAAATGACCATGCAGCAGGTCTTGATAACTATTTGCAAAAGTCATATGAGGATAGCCTCATGTCGCTTGCAACAGGCTTTGGAGCGCTTCCTGACACTGACAAAGTGTTTGTTACTACCGCGCTTGCAAGACTTAATGAAAATGTTGCTCAAATTCGCGTGGCAAGTGTTATTCGTCCGTTGCAGAGAAGAGTGGCAACAACACTCGAGGCTACAGATGCGAGCAAATACATTTTTGTCGATTTGTATGGATTGACATTGCCCGAAGTTGCCAAAGGAACTCTCATTTCAAGTGATAATCTTCACCCAAGCGTTAGAGGATACGCAAAGATGGGTGATATCGTTTATGATGCAATTTTCAATGGCGAAAAGCCGAGTGCATACATGTTAACTGATATTTATCTCAGCGAAAGCGGAACTCCTTACGGTAAAGGAACAAAGGACGATCCTACATCCAGACTTGACATTGCGTTTTCCTATGCTCCTGCCGGTGAAGAGGTAACACTTCACGTAAGCGGAACCATTTCTTACAATGCGAATATTCAAACTCCTTTGGGCGTTGCAAAACTTAATATTGTCGGCGAAGGCGAAGATGCTGCGCTTGCGATAACTGATGGCGGACAGTTCAGACTTTACAGTGACGCTACATTGGATAATATCACGCTGAAAACTACCGTTGCGGATACATACCTTATCGGTATGTGGAATGATATTACACTTTCTGAAACCGTAATGCTTTCGGGCGATTGGTCTTTTGCGGCAGGTTACGCCACTTATAAGCGTGATACTGATGCAACCGCTTCGTGTAATACTGATTGTACGGTAACGTTTAACGGAAACGGTACGTTCAAGAACTTTATGCTCGGCAACCTCCGTGTAGATACAGCTGCACCTTTTGGAACGTATAGCGGAAATCTTACCGCCACTTTTGGAAACGGTTACTATGCAAATGGTGGAAACGTTGGAGCAGTGGGACAGAACTACCTCACGGGTTCTATCTCGGCTTCGTTGCCTTATGGATTTGCGTGTGCAGATTACGCTTCCGAGGGAACTGTTTCCGGTACGGTTGTATATGATGAGAGCAAAAATACCGGTTCTGTAACTGTTACAAATCGCGAAGCCATTACAAATCTTGATGTTGTATTTGTTTCGGCAAGCGGCAGCGGTGATGGCAGAACTCCTACTTCACCCACATCCGACATTGAAATGGCGTATACGTTGCTTTGCGAGGACGGCGGTACAGTAGTTTTCGTAGGCGAATATACAACCTCGGCAACAGTAGAGTTTCCAACGCATACTGCTCCCGTTAAGCTCACCAGCGTATACGGCGGTGTTGATTATCGCGAGGTTGCGGATGCATCTATCCGATATAACGGTACCGGATTTATCAAGTTCAACGGTCCTACAGAAATAGACGGACTTACAGCAAAGCTTGATAAGAGTTCGGCGGGCTTTTGTGCAAACCTTTATCCGCTTACGGTCGGATATGATTTTGCCGCTGTAAACACCGACGGCACAAGCGCATACCGCATGTATCTTATAGGCGGCCAGAACGGTGAAGAAAAGAACGGCGCACTTGCAAGCGGAAAAACAAATGAAATTAAAGTTTTCAGCGGCAAGTTTGCTGTGGTCAGCGCCTTCAGCCGTAATATTGCCCTTTCTCATAGCGGCACCGTAACTGTTACAGTTGGCGGAACTGCGGATATAAATTCTCTGTATTTCGGTGCCATGGGTACCGGTGCAAAGGGAGGTACGGGTATCGTTTACCTCAATGAAAATGTAAATGTAAACACCGCATATCTTTCGGGCAATACTGTTGGTATGAACGGCAGTGCAATTCTCCACATGGAAGACAATGCGGCAGTTGGTGCCTTTAAGAATTCTTCGGCAACTTATTTTGCAAACGGAACACGTGAGCTGTATTACACTTCTACGGTAACTCTGCCGAGCGATTATGCATCGCATTTTGATACCGCAACGCAGACAGATGTTGTTCCGGAAGCACCCACTACCGTATATGTAGATGGAACAGGTGCTACCGCAGACGCATATGCTACCTTGCAAGAGGCAGTTGAGGCACTTAACGATAACGGCGGCGAAGTTATCGTTTGCGGCGATACGACAGTAAGCGGTGTGGTTGAACTTACCAAGAAGAACGGCAAGGTGAAAATAACCGGTCAAAACGGCGCGAAACTTACTATTGCGCGTACTTTCAAACTGACAAGCGAAGTGGAAATTGATAACATTGAGCTGGTAAGCACCTCCGGTACATACGGATATATTTATGCACAGGGCAATAAGCTTACCATCGGTGAAAACGTTACAACTTCCAAAACGGACGGCGCAAAATGGCTTTCTGTACTTGGCGGTATAAGTTCAGGTACTGTCGAATATGATGCTCACCTTGTTATCAAAGCTGGAACATATAATGTTATCTACGGCGGTAACAATCAGGGAACATTTAACGGTACTGCAACGGTTGAAGTTTCTAATGTAACCGTAACCGGAACACTTTCTGCAATGAGTTATTCGGGGACGTTTAACGGTACATCTAAATTGATGATTGACTTGCGTGGAAACAAGACTGTCAGTGCAGGCAAATATAATGAAAATGAGCAACCCATATTCCTTGTGGATAATGGCTATGAGGCTGTTTTAGAAGACGGTACGTATTCTCAGCGTGAGATTAAAGAACCCGAGGCAGAGCCAAGGACCGTTTATGTGGATGGCACCGGCAAGACTGAAGGTGCATATACATCTCTTTCGGCGGCACTTTCGGATATGCCCGGCGGCGGAACTGTAGTTGTTGCAGGCAACACCGCAATTTCTTCTGAAACCGTTCTTCCAGGGACGGCAGCGGTTACTATCACAAGCGTATATGACGGTAAGGATTATACAGATACAGCGGCACTGCAGATTTCTGCTAACTTCACACTCGGCGGCGACACCACTTTTGAAAATGTTGTTCTCGAACGTGTAAAGAATACAGACGGAAACTATTATATTGCGGCGGCAGGTAACAAACTTGTCATTGAAGAAAGCGTAATTTGTCTTAACTACACAGGCTACCAGTGGCTTTCTATTGTGGGTGGTACTCTTAGCGGTACTCATAGCGGCGGTTCGCACATAACTATTAAGGCAGGTCACTTCCGCAATCTGTTCGGCGGTAACTACAAGGGCGATTTCTACGGTAACTCCATTGTGGAAATCAGCGGAGGTATGTTTGAAAACTCGGTTTGCGGCGGTAGCTACATCGGTAATTTTACCGGCGATGCATACGTTACCTTCGGCGGTGAAGCAGCTATGCTTTATGTTTCATCTGCACCCGCAGGACTTGTCGGTGGCACACTCGGTTCGGGAGGTAGCGGTTCCTATACCTTTACGGGTGATACCCACTTGACCGTACTCGGAGGTGCTTCGGTAACAACAAATGTTATCGGTGCTTCCAGAGGAAAAGACGTTACCCATATCGGTGACACTTATGTTACTATCGACGGTAATTCTTTCGTTTATTATTCTGTTTATGCAGGCGGATACGCTTCACCTCTTGAGGGTAATACTCACACCGCTATAAACGGCGGTCTTGTTTGGGGCAATCTCTTCGGCGGCTCCTATTCCTCTACGGTAAGCGGCAATTCTACTGTTGAAATTAACGGCGGTAAGCTTTGTTATTACAAGACCAACGATGCAAGCTCGTGGCCCGAACCCGCAGGTGCAAGAAATGTATACGGCGGCGGTTCGGCAGGCAGTACGCTCAGCGGTACTGCAACTGTCACTGTAAGCGGCGGCAGCATTTACGGCGATGTAAATGGCATCGGCGGTGAAGAAGCAACAGTTGTAGGTAAGACGACCGTTACCGTAAAGGGCGGCGAAATCGTGGGTAAGATTGGCACTGCGGACACCACCGTGATAGACCTTTCAAACGGAAGCAGCCTTTCTCTCGGTGTTTCCTCCACTGTAGATACACTTATCGGCGGCGGTAATCTTTTGATCGGTGCAAATAATTTGCTTAAAGTCGGCACGCTTTCAGGAAAGACGGCACTTTCCATTAACGGTTTGCCTTTGCCTAAAACTTACGTTTCGGTCACTACTGTTTCTGACGGTGCTGAGATTAACTATGTAGCACAGGATAACGAAACACTCATTCAGAGCGGCAACGATTATTCGGTTGATTTTGACGGTTCGTTTAAGCAAACCGTAGTTACAGTACATTTTAAAGAGGGCTGCGAAATCCGTACCCGTGCCGGCAAGGTCGATGCAGGCGGCTGGCTTACTCCCGACTCGTCGACTGATACCAGTGCAACATATACACTCACTCCCGGACTTCATAACAGCGTTTTAATTTACACCTCTACCAACTATCAGCGTAAGTTTTTCTATGTAGACGGCAGAAGTGAGAAGATGGATGTATATGTAGAGTTTGATGCAAAGCAGGGAATCGGATATGAGGCACGCTTTGCAGGGCTTCATACCGATCAGGTTCTTGAAGAATTCTATGACACTTCAAACATTGAGGGCTTCAAGACTCCCGATTCTCCCTATTTCAAGAATCATCCAACAGGCTCGATAAGATTTACTACACATGAAGAAACAGTTGCATTTCTTGCCGAAAAGCAGGCGGAATGCGATTATATGTACACCTTCTATCCGTCAAAAACAACAGTTCGCGGCTTTGATTTCCCTGTGGTAATATTCACCAAGGACGAGATTCCCGAGGGGGCAACCATTGAGGAGATAGGCAGAATTGTCAGCGCTACAAAGGGACGTGAGGTAGTTATGATATCGGGCGGTGTGCACGGCTGTGAGCCTTCCGGTGCAGAAGGCGCTCTTGCGTATATCTCCGAGCTTTGCGGAGAATACGGAGAAGAAGTGTTTGCAAGCGGTTATCTCGGTGCAGTTATCATTCTGCCTAATATAAATCCCGAGGGATTGTATATCTACTCACGTGGAACCGATGCAGATGTTGCCAATACTAACATAAACCGTGACTATATGGCACTTTCTGATATTGCATCGCAGACCTACACCTCGGTTTATCAGAAGTTTATGCCAACCATTACCGTGGATCTGCATGAATCGCTTGCTACTCCCGTATGGTCTGACGGCGATATTATGACCGATATTTACGATGCAGGTCTTTCCTATTACGGAAATATAAGCGGTCCTCACGCTAAGACAATGGATATCTTGTATGGCGACCTTGCAGCCGCAAGTGACAATATCGGTGAAAAGCTGTGTGCAGATACATTGCACGGAGTAGAAGAAAAAGGTATGCGTATCTGGTTCTATGAAAAGAACGTAGCACCTAATTTCTCCCGTAACTATTGTTCCAATCTTGGTTCTTTTGCGTATACTACCGAGATTCCCGGAACCGAAGCGGATGCAAACTATGCTCGCCGTGTATTCACACAGGTAGCGGTTGTCAAGGAACTCGTAGGTCTGGCAATCGAATCCGAGGGTGCGATTGCCGGTGCGGTTGCAAAAGCAAGAGAGGAGCTTGGACTCTCCGCACAGATTTTCAATGCTCGCCGACCCATCGTTATCGACCAGGCGACAGCAAGACTCCCCGGTTACGGTTTGTACTGGAACAACCCGCTCCCCGGTCCCGATGCAACCATTCGCTATGCGGACAATCCTCAATGGACTGACGTTTACAATGTTGCGGCACGTTATCGCACAATGGCGACTGCATATGTGGTTTCTGCCGATCTTGCAAACATCGACTCGATGCTTGCACTTCTCGACCGCCACGGCATTGAATATGTCAGCCTTGAGGCAGGCATCACTCTTACACTTTCGCGGTACAGCGGCACCGAGACACGTGCAATCGTCGGTGCAGAGCAGGCATACACATTTGAAAACGGTGCATATCTTATTCCCGTAGACGGATACCGTGCGATACTTACTGCGTTCCTCTTTGAGCCGGATAATACCGACATTACCGAGGGCGTAGGCACGCTTGTACAGTGCGGATATCTCACGGTTTCGGATATTTACCGCTCTACCGAAAGCTATATAGGGGCAAAATACGGCGTCGAGGGCACATATGTCGAACTTCCTACAGAAGGCAAGACTGTTGCAAATGCCGTGGTTGACGGTGTTGTATATGAAGACATTGTTACCCAAGGCACAAATGTATACGTCGTAAGAGCAAAAGAAGAAATAGTGCTTAATTTCACAGATGGCACAAGTGAAACTTATTATTACAGCGATATTCCCGGCGATATCAATGGTGACAGAATTGTTACTGTTGCGGATGTGCTTGAGCTTGTCCGTGCGATTGTTAATAATATCCCCCTCGCAAACGGCGATGTTAACGGCGACGGCAAAGTAAGCCTCGTCGATGTGATCCGTATCATGAAACTAATGACAAAATAATCTGTAATAACAAAAAGCCTCTCACGTGAGAGGCTTTTTTGTTAAAAGCACCAGAATTAACAAGGCGTTTAATAATTTTTCATTTCATCGCATCCCGATACTTTTTCGGTGACATGCCGTATCGTTTTTCAAAAATTTTATGAAAATAATTTGTATTGTTATAGCCAACAGCTATTGAAATATCGGATACACGCATTTTTGTGGTATGCAATAAAAACTCTGCTTGTAAAAGCCGTTTCTCTTGCAAAAGCACGGTAAATGTTTTACCTGTCTTTTGCTTGAGTTCACGGGATATCCAGTGAAAATCGTAATGCGACTGTTCTGAGAACTTTGCAAGTGTTCCGTCAGCATAATTGTTTTCGATATAACGTAACACTTCAAGAATAGCACCTTTTTCTGTTTTTTCCAAATCGAATACTTCGGAGTTGTTGATAAATTCAAGAAGCAGTATTCCAAGGAGATATTCATTGATTTTTCGTTTGCCCTTTTTCATTTCCACAAAGGATAAAATCAAGTTCTCAAACAGATTGTGTATTTCCTGAATATTAGCTGTTTTAAGATGCAGATATCCGTTAGTGCTTTCTTTGCCGGTAATGCAGTCGATTATAAAGCGGCGGAGTGGAGTTTCTTCCTCGTCCATCATCTCAAGTGCTTTGATAAAAAACTGCGGTATGATTATAAAGTTAACAGCAATATCGTCTTTGCCCGCAGGGAATATTTCCTGCGATGCATGCTGGTTTAAAATCAGTGTTTCTCCGCATAAAAGCTTTACTTCATTCCCGTTAATAATATGCGTAGTCGCACCTTTGCACATATATACGATTTCAATGTAATCATGGGTATGTTTCGGAAAATGAACAAAGCGTGTGTGGGGACGAATTGTAATTAGTTTGCCGCTGTCTATTAACTTTTGTGCGTTAATAGTGTTCTTCTCGCTTTGCATATAAATGTCACGGTTGATATTGAGAGAACCGTCAAGCAAGGCTTGTTCTTCTTCGGTTATTTCTGATAATTTATCTAAAATCTCTTTTTTCATTTTTAACTCCGTAAGCAATAAAAACTGTGCTTCTAATAGAATAATAAAACATTTTTCGCAAGGTTTCAAGTGTTAACAGAGAATTACAGTAAAGTTGCACAAATCGTTAACAACGTTTTTGACTTTTTGCGAGAGAGGTTGTTTTTTTAGATAACTCAGGTTGTTGATTATGAAGATTACAGTAGTATATAATTATAGTGTAAAAGTATAATTTCGGAGGATCACCTATGAAAAAGTTTCTTGTTAAGATGTTATCTTTGCTACTTTGTGGTATAATGCTGCTGAGTATGACACCGATGACGATTTCTGCCGAAGGAGAAGACGACATGTATATTACCGATTTAAAAGTTAATAATCTTGTCGAACCTCTCGGCATTGATACAATCCCCACATTCCGCTGGGTAAATCACATGGCAGGCTTTGCACGTTCACAGAGTGCATATCAAATCATTGTTGCATCCACTGCTGAGAAAGCGGCGGCACATGATGGCGATGTTTGGGATAGCGGTAAGGTTGTGAGCAACCTCAACTATGATATTGTCTACGGCGGAAACGCACTCACATCCCGCACGGAATATTTCTTTGCGGTACAGGTTTGGGATGAGAGCGGTAATTCTGTCTGGAGTGATGTTTCGACCTTTGAAACCGGTATTTTTGAGCCTGCCGAATGGACTGCCAAGTGGATAGGCATGACCGACGGCGACAGTGTTCCTTGTAATATTACTCTTAACGGTGCCAACTGGATATGGTTTAAGAACGGTGCGGCATCTTCCGTTGCGGGAACCGAATATTTCCGTACACGTTTTACAGTTGACGAGAGCAAGGAAGTTGACGAGGTATTGCTTGCCGCTTCTATGGATGACTACGGCTATCTCTTTGTAAACTGTGCAAACGTACTTACAGTAAAAAACGTTGCTAATGCATGGAAAAACGGAAATGTTGTAAATATTACTCCTTTTGTAGAAAAAGGCGACAACATATTTGGTGCAAGAGTAGTTAACACCGGTGCAAGTGCAGGTTTTGTTGCAAAAATCGAAGTTCGTTACACCGACGGAAGTGTTGACACCACCGTTACCGATAAGACATGGAAATGCTCGAATACCGCCTCGTCCACATCTGGATGGGAGAACATGGGATTCGACGATACTAAATGGAGCAATCCCGACCAGGCGGTTGCATACGGCAACAGTCCATGGTATTCAAATGTTGCAATGCCTGCTACAATGCAGGTAAATGTAGGCGCAGGTGCTCCAATGCTCCGCAAGACCTTTGATGTTTCAAAGGAAGTGGAAAATGCAAGACTTTACATTTCGGGACTTGGACTTTACGAGCTTTATGTAAACGGCGTTCTTCCCGATGATACGGTTCTTAACCCTGCACATACGCAGTATGAAGACACCGTTCACTACCGTGCATATGATGTTACGGAAATGCTTGCCACCGGTAAAAACGCACTTGCGGTAGAGCTTGGTAACTATTACTATAACTGTGATTTTTACACATGGATGAACTGGAACACCGCTGTTTACCGTGACAACCCCAAGCTTCTTTTGGAACTTCACATAGACTATGCAGACGGCACGTCCGAGGTTATAGTTTCAGACGAAAGCTGGAAGACCTATGAATACGGTCCTATCACATATAACAATGTATATAGGGGCGAGCATCACGATGCAAGACGTGAGGTGGACGGCTGGAACGCAGTAGATTTCAATGACAGTGCGTGGAAAAACGCAGTATCCGTAGCGGCACCGACAGGCGACCTTATATTTGAAAATATGGAGCCTCTCCGCCGTATCGAAACATTCAAGCCTGAAGTATTCAACAAAGGCAACGGCACGTATATTATCAAAAATCCAGTAATGACTACAGGCTGGGCAAGGATAAAGTTTAATGCTGTGGCAGGCACGGAAATCACTATAACATACGCAGAGAAGCTTGATGATATGGGATTTGTTGTACCTACAATAAACGGCTATCCTTTGCAGGTGGATAAGTTTATCACAAGCGGCACGGATGATATATATGAGCCCAAGTATTCTTACAAGGGCTATGAATACATACAGATTGAAAATTACAGTGGTGAACTTACAGCGGATGATGTAGAGTGCTATCTCATAGCAAATGACATCACCGATACATCCGAGTTTGAAACCGGCGACAGCCGCATAAATTATATGCATGAAATCATGCTTCGCACGGTTATGAACAATCTGCAAAGCAAGTTAACCGATACCCCCGTATACGAAAAGAACGGTTGGACGGGTGACGTTAACTTTGCAGTCGAATCCTTCAATTATAACTACGACCTGTCAAATATGCTCCCGAAGATTTTAAGGGATATGGGTGATACCACAAACTCCAAAGGCGTGGTAAATCAGATCGCGCCCTCTGCTTCAAACGGCGGCTCAAGCATACCGATATGGTCATCAATATTTATCAGCGGCTACTATGAAAACTACCGTACGAACGGTGTATTCAGTGCTATCGAAGAGAATTACGACCTTATCCGCTTGCAGACGCTTGACTATATAAACACTATAGAGGCAAACGGCTGGGTATGGACAACGGGAAGCTATGCCGACTGGGTATCCCCCAATCCTTCCGGAGTTTACACAACGGGTAAAACTACTCATGCCCCCGAGGGCGCAGGTATTATAGGCAGTGCATTTGTTTACCGTACTCTCGGTCAGATGGCGGAGATTGCGGATATGCTCGGCAAACCGCAGGATGCTGCAGAGTACCGTGCGGCAATGGAGAATATCTATACCGCATTTAACGCAAAATTCTACCTTGCGGACAAAGGCTACTACGATACGGGCTATTGGAATAGCACCTATGATGCAGGACGCACAAAGTACCGTCAGGTATCGAATATCGTTCCGCTTATGTTCGGTCTTTGTCCCGATGAATACAAGGAAAGCGTTGTAGCAAGCATTGTGAATGATATCAAGGCAAAGGACAATCACCTTGATGTTGGTGCGGTTGGCACAAAGTATATTCTTCCCATGCTTTCAAAGTACGGATATAGCGACCTTGCAATGACTCTGGTTCAGCAGGACACGTATCCGTCATGGGGATATTGGATAAACCTCGGCGCAAATACTTGTTGGGAAACATACGAGTCAAATGCACGTTCACGCAACCACTTCTTCCTCGGTACATACACCGACTGGTTCTATAAGAATCTTGCAGGTGTGCGTGATTATACAAACGGTTTTGAAACGGTTGTTTTAAATCCCGAAATCCATCCCGAAATCGGATATGTGAACTATAGCTTGAAGACAGTCAGAGGTGACATTGTAAGCTATTGGAGGTTTACCGAGGATAATAAACTTATGTGGGATGTAACTATTCCCGTAGGTACTACGGCTACAGTTTATGTACCGACAGAGACTGCTCCTCGCACGCTCGGCTCGGGTAGCTATAGCTTCACCGTAGATGCATCAGCGTTTGACGTGGACAAATCGCTGCTTTCGGAGGCGGTTGCAGATGCAAAGACGTTTAATGCGATTGATTACACAGAGCAGTCATGGGCGGCCCTTTGCAACATCCTTACAGAGTGTGATGCAGTTCTTGCCGACGAAAACGCAACACAGTTTGAGGTTTGTGCGGCTACGGATAAACTTGAAGAAGCCGTAAAGCAGCTTTCCGAAAATGAAGCAAGAAAAGCACTTGCCGCACTTGTACAAAGTGGTGAGAGCCTCAGAGAAAATAATTTTTCAAGTTCTGCATTTAAGGAGTTTGCGGAAATTCTTGCTTACGCAAAAGGCATACTTTTGGCCAACGATACGCAGTCTTATGATGAAGCGTATACTGCTTTGAAGACCGCTATGGATTCTATGTTGGGCCATGGAATCGGAAATCTTGCACTGAACAGAAGCGTAACGGCATCATCGACCGTTACAAGTGATTATTGGGGAACAAGCAAGCTCACCGACGGTAACAGAGAGAATCTTCGTGGCAGTGAGGTGTGCGGTTGGACATCGAACAGCTTTACCGTAGTTAATCACAGCGAATATGCGTGTGTAGACCTTGGTGCAGTATATAAAGTAAATCAGGTACAGATAATGCCTGCCGGTGCGGCAAAGGGAACGGAAAGTGTTATGTTCCCACGCGATTTTACTATAACGGTTTCGACTGATGGTGAAACGTGGACTAAGGTTTTGAGCGAAAGTAATTATCCCGCTCCTATCATAGAGATGCAGGTGTTCGACTTTGAAACTGCAAAGGCTCGCTATGTGCGTTTTGAGGGAACGTCGCTTCGCACAAAGCCAACCGACGGCAACCGCTTCCGTATGCAGCTTGCCGAGCTTGAGGTTTATAACACAGAAGCCGGCGATACTACCGTTAAAATAGGAACTGCAGAGGAGTTTATGGCTCTTATGAACGGCACCACTTCTTGGAGCGGTGACTACAAGCTTACCGACGATATTGACCTTACAGGTCTTGCACAAACTCCTATCGGTAATGCATCTACTCCTTTTACCGGTACGTTTGACGGCGACGGTCATACTATCAGCGGCATTAATATTACAGGTACTGCTAATGATGTCGGTCTTTTCGGTGTTGTATACGGTATTGCGTCAGATCCCGCTGTAATCAAGAATCTTACAATCAGCGGTCAGATCAACGGTTCCTCTTACAGTAACGTCGGCGGACTTGTCGGCAGAACTACCGGTTATCTTGAAATCAGCAATATAACAAATGAATGTGTAGTTTCTGCGGCTAAATATGCAGGCGGTATTATCGGATATATTTATGCTAACACAGCATCCACTCTTGTTTCTGTAACTAAAGCAACCAACATCGGTGCTATAACTTCAGCAGGAGATGCCGGCGGCGGTATTGTCGGAATGTTAGAAATGGGAACTGCTGGAGCAAATGCCACAGTGAATGTTTATAAATGTGAAAATCGTGCGGGAATTACTGCGAAAGTGCACTCCGGCGGTATAGTAGGCTATTTTGTAACCAGACCTACTGCATGCGAGGCGGCAGTTACTGAATGCTTAAATAGCGGAAACGTGACTTCTAAAAATGACAAATATGCAGGAGGAATAGTCGGAAGCGGCACTGCAATAGCAGGTGCAGATACTATCATTATTTCAAATTGCATGAATACCGGTGATATCCATGCAGATGCAGGTCTCGTAGGCGGAATACTTGGCGGTCTTCTTAAGGGTAAAGATTATGTAGTTAAAAATCTGTATACCAAGGGTGCGGTCACCGATAATGTTGCAAATCAGCAGTACTACGTTGGTCCGGCTGTAGGTATTTGGAGAAGTGCAGTGGGCGACGGCAATATCTTCTATTACAATGACAAAGAGAATGTATATGCCGACAATAACACTACATACTCAACAGAAGTCACTGCCGAAACATTGCTTGTAAAAGATACTTTTGCAGGTCTGCTTAAAGATGAAGCGTGGGTTTATGTAAACGGAACCGGTCCCGAACTTAAAGAGTTCCATAAGCACACCGAGGAGATTATTCCTGCAGTAGAGCCTACATATACATCAAGCGGTCTTACCGAGGGTAAGAGGTGCTCCGGTTGTGACGAGATCCTCGTAGCACAGAAAGAAATTCCTAAACTGGTGCTTGCAGGCGACATGGACGGTAGCGGTACAGTTACAATCGCTGATGTACTTATGCTTATTAAAGCGGTTCTCAATGGAACTTCTCTTGAAAACAGCGATCTTAACGGCGATGGTAAAGCTGACCTTATTGACGTACTTCGTGTTATGAAATTAGCGGTTGGCAATGCATAATCCAATGCCGAAATTTCTTCTGGACTTTTCCCAAGCCTTGTAGTTATAGTGCCTTTGACGGTGACTGTGAAATAACCGTAAAAGACGTACTTGCAACGCTCTATGCACTTATCAACGGCACAACTGCCGAAAGCGGAGATATGAACAATGACGGTACGGTATCGTTGATTGACGTTATTCGTATTCTTAAACTTTGCGTATGAAAAAGCAAGATGAATTTCATCTTGCTTTTTTACTGCTATAACCATTTTGCAATCTCTATGAGGGCTTTGCGTGAGGACACGCCGAGCTTGCCATAGAGATTTTTATTATGGAATTTGAGTGTGTTTTCTTTTATGTTGAGAGCCTCCAGTATCTCTTTGGTAGACTTACCTTCAAGATAGAGGTTATATATTGCTTTTTCGGTTGGGGTGAGTGTTTCAAGCCCCGCCATAAAACGCTTTTGCTGCTCAAGCGTCTCTTTTGACAGCTTACTTTCGGCAATTACCTGCTCGGGAGAGGGAGGTGCAAATAGCTTTTCGCTGTCCTGAATTATAAGATACAGACCAAGCAAGAAAATCTCGCTGATGATGTACGATATCGAAAGAAATTCAAAATCAATCTTAACGAGCTGCTCTAAAAACCATACGCCGAGGTTTGCAAATACGGCAGCGGCGAGAAAGACCGCCTGAATATGGGAGGGGACGCTCTTTTTTATTGCCGCATGGATAATTGCGGCTATCATTGCGGCGAAATGTGCAAGCAGGAAAACGAGATAGAGTGGGTGCCAAGGACCGTATACTTTTTCAAGCACGGTTACACCGTTTACTGTATTCAAATAAACTTCTTTATAGTAAATATCCGAGTATCCGGGGCTTGCCGCAATTAAAAATACAAATAGGCTGATAGCGGTGAGCAGAAAGGGCAGCCATTTAATATGTCGCAAGCGGCAGACCTTGACTATGGTAAGCAGCATTGCAAGCGGCAGAAAAACCGAGCCGAGATAGGCGAGCCTGTTTGCCATAAGTGCACTTTCAAGCGTGCTTGAATTTGCAAGCCACAGATAACCTATGTTAACTATTACAGTTGACGTAAACATAACCATCAGCCATATCTCTTTTTTGCGAATCAAGGTAAGATAGCCGAAAAGCATCAATACGGAAAGAAGAGTTGTGGCAACGTATATAGTCGACATATTCATAGTTTTGTCGCCTACGGCTGCACATCCGGTAAGCGAGCAAAATAAGAGTAATGAGGCACTGCTGAAAAACTTCTTCATAAATTGCTCTCCTTGTAACTTTTTATCCCCTAAAAGCAAAAACCACACCGTTCCCCACCCTTTTTGGACGAAAAAATGTGAAATCCCACACTTTTATTTTGCGTTTGTGTGGCGACTTTTGGGAGTCCTGTAATTTAAAATTAAATTACAGGGTATAGAAGGAGGGTATATAACCTTGCCTTGTGAAAGGGGTACCCCGTTTACAAACTAATGTAAAACGTCTCTGTGGTGCGCCAACGAAACAGAGACCGCCCCGCTTAATTTATAATTATATATTAACATAAATATATAATTTAGTCAACGGAGGAATTTGAAATGAAAAAACTTGGCAGAATTTTAGTTTTGTGCCTGATGGTTTCTCTGCTTGCATTTACGGTTATTGCCGAAGACGGCGATAACTGTATGTATTGCGGAGCTTACCGTTTTGGCGATTGGCTTTGCGAATGCGGACTCTGCAGTATTGAGGCAGAGCCGGCGGACTGCTGGGCGGCTACGCACTGTTGGGAGTGCGGTGACTGTTTTAACACACGTTCCAATTTCTGCACGGAGTGCCATCTTTGCGATGATTGCTACGTCGGCGAGGCATGGCATTGCATGGGCTGTGAGGAGTGCTTTGTCACTGATCAGGATGCCCTATGCAGCATCTGCTGGTTCTGCGAGAGTTGTATGGGCATGCTTTGTGACGACTGCGGACGTTGCGAGAGCTGTCAGGAGTATGAAGGCGGTGTGCATTGCCCCGAATGCGGCTACTGCTACAACACCTATGGCGCATGCGATGTCTCCGATTGGCATGACATCATTGCTGTGTCCTGCGGCCGCAACCACACCCTTGGTCTGAAGTCCGACGGCACCGTGGTCGCTCTGGGCTACAACCAATTCGGCCAGTGCGATGTCTCCAGCTGGACAGACATCGTCGCCCTCAGCGCAGGCGGTTATCACTCCGTAGGTCTGAAGTCTGACGGCACTGTAGTGGCTGTGGGCAAGACCAAGTACGGTCAGTGCAATGTTTCCGGCTGGAAGAATGTGGTCGCCATCGATGCGGGTCTTGATTTCACTGTCGGCATCAAGTCCGACGGCAGTATCGTTACCATCGGTGACAACAAATCCGGCCAGTGCAATTTGACCGGGCGGAACTGATATATTCTTTCCTGATTTCTCTTTTGCCTGCGAAGCCGGGTTCCCGGCTTCGCAGGCAATGCCATTAC
>JAZQEH010000049.1:0-18264 GCA_045538895.1 Eubacteriales bacterium | reverse complement strand
ACGGAGTTCCTTTGAAAGCTGCTCAATATCTATCTCGGAAAGGAGTTCCTTGATAGCTTCAGCGCCCATACCTACACGGAAGTCATCCTCGTAACGCTCATACCAGTTGTTATACTCAACCTCGCTGAGAAGCTGTTTCTTTTCAAGAGGAGTTGAGCCCGGATCAATAACGATATACTGTGCAAAATAAAGCACACGTTCAAGATTTCTCGGTGTAATATCGAGAAGAAGACCAATTCTTGAAGGAATTGCTCTGAAATACCAGATGTGCGAAACGGGAGCTGCAAGTTCAATGTGACCCATACGCTCACGGCGTACCTTTTTCATGGTTACTTCAACGCCGCACTTTTCGCAAATCTTACCCTTGTGGCGTACACGCTTATACTTTCCGCAAAGGCATTCCCAGTCTTTTGTAGGACCAAAGATACGCTCGCAGAAAAGACCATCCTTCTCTGCTTTGAGCGTTCTGTAGTTTATGGTTTCGGGCTTTGTTACTTCGCCGAATGACCACTCACGCATCATCTCAGGCGAAGCAAGACCGATTTTTATAGAATCTAAAACGTTTTCCATTTATATTACCACCTTTTGCAAGTGCAAAAGAACCTCTCCTATTATTTTTTTCTTTGCAGGGGCAAAGGCAAAATCAGACATCAAAAGAATCGTCGTCAACATCATCTGCGAAAAAGCCGGCATCAGAATCATCAGTATCCTCTTCCTCTGTATAAGAATCAAAGAGATCATCTGTCTGAACGGTTTCTCCGACATCGGATGCTGAAATGGCATCTTCGTCTTCAATAGGACTTACATAGTTCGGGGTTTCAAGTTCATCGTCGCCAATCTTGGCAAGCTCAATCTCGCTGCCGTTTTCGTCAAGCACACGAACATCAAGAGCAAGCGACTGAAGTTCCTTAACAAGCACCTTAAATGCTTCAGGAACACCGGGAGTAGGAATATTCTGACCCTGTACGATAGCTTCGTAGGTCTTTACACGTCCGGTTACATCGTCACTCTTAACGGTAAGCATTTCCTGAAGAGTGTATGCCGCACCGTATGCTTCGAGTGCCCAAACTTCCATTTCACCGAAACGCTGACCGCCAAACTGCGCTTTACCGCCGAGAGGCTGCTGGGTAACAAGTGAGTAAGGACCTGTGGAACGTGCATGGATCTTATCGTCAACAAGGTGATGGAGCTTAAGATAATACATGTAGCCTACAGTTACGGGATTATCAAAAGGTTCACCGGTTCTACCGTCATAAAGAGTTGTTTTACCGTCTACAACAAAGAGTTTGCCCTCGCTGAGAAGCTGTTCGTACTTTTCGGGATCAGTCTTCTTATCAACACTTACGCAAATGTTCTTGCCCTTTTCTTCGCTATAAACGATTTCAACAGTTTCCTTACCCTCAATGTTTTCATGAGGACGGATCTCACGGCAAAGACACGCTTCCTTCATAAGCTCAAGAATATCTCTTTCGCTTGCACCGTCGAAAGCAGGGGTCATAACCTTGTATCCAAGTTCCTTGGCAGCACGGCCAAGGTGTACTTCGAGCACCTGACCGATGTTCATACGTGAAGGAACGCCCAAAGGATTAAGTACGATATCAAGAGGTGTACCGTCTGCAAGGAAAGGCATATCTTCGGGAGGAAGAATTCTGGAAACAACACCCTTGTTACCGTGACGGCCCGCCATCTTGTCGCCGACGGAAATCTTTCTCTTCTGCGCAATATAAACACGAACAACCTTGTTAACTCCGGGAGGAAGGTCATCCTGATTTTCACGTGAGAACACCTTAACGTCAACAATTACGCCGCTTTCACCGTGAGGTACACGGAGAGATGTATCACGAACTTCTCTTGCTTTTTCACCGAAAATAGCGCGGAGAAGTCTTTCTTCAGCAGTCAGCTCGGTTTCGCCCTTAGGAGTTACCTTACCTACAAGAATATCGCCGGAGCGAACTTCAGTACCGATCTTTACAATACCTTCGGAGTTGAGATCCTTAAGAACATCATCACTGACATTAGGGATTTCACGGGTGATGATTTCTTCACCAAGTTTTGTATCTCTTGCTTCGTGAGTATACTCTTCAATATGAATTGAGGTATAAATATCATCACGAACAAGTCTTTCATTAAGAAGTACAGCGTCCTCGTAGTTGTAACCTTCCCATGTCATGAAACCGATAAGAGCGTTTTTACCAAGCGAAATTTCGCCATTGTTGGTTGCAGGACCGTCAGCTATAACCTGTCCCTTTTCAATGCTCTCGCCTTCATTTACAATAGGCTTCTGATTTATACATGTACCCTGATTGGAACGCTTGAACTTGATGAGGTGATAAGCCTCCTTGGTGCCGTCTGCAAGACGAACAACAATTTCATCGGCAGTAACACGTTCAACAACACCGTCATTCTTAGCGAGTACGCAAACTCCGGAGTCGATAGCCGCCTTATACTCCATACCTGTACCAACAACAGGAGAATCGGATACCATAAGCGGAACAGCCTGCTTCTGCATGTTTGAACCCATGAGTGCACGGGTATTGTCGTCGTTTTCAAGGAACGGAATCATCGCTGTTGCAACAGAAACGAGCATCTTGGGTGCTACGTCAAGGTAATCAACCTCAGAAGCATCAACCTCCAGAATTTCGGAGCGGTCGCGGGCGATAATGCGGCTCTTTACAAATCTGCCATTCTTATCAAGTGGCTCGTTAGCCTGAGCGATAACATAGTTATCCTCGATATCGGCAGTCATATATTCAACGATATCGGTTACCTTACCGGTCTTTTTATCAACCTTGCGGTAAGGAGCCTCGATAAAGCCATAGTCGGAAATTCTTGCATATGTTGCAAGGTAGGAAATAAGACCGATGTTAGGACCTTCAGGAGTTTCGATAGGACACATTCTACCGTAGTGAGTATAGTGAACGTCACGAACTTCAAAAGAAGCACGGTCTCTGGAAAGACCACCGGGACCAAGTGCAGAAAGACGGCGCTTGTGAGTAAGCTCTGCAAGCGGGTTGTTCTGGTCCATAAACTGCGAAAGCGGTGAAGAACCGAAGAACTCACGGATAGCAGTTACAACAGGTCTTATATTAATAAGATTCTGAGGATGAAGCTCGGTGCCATCCTGAACAGTCATTCTTTCCTTAATAATCTTGTCCATACGGGAGAAGCCGATACGGAGCTGGTTCTGGAGCAATTCACCTACACAACGCATACGGCGGTTGCCGAGATGGTCGATGTCATCGGTAGAACCGATACCGTGTGAAAGATTAATAAGGTAGTTAATTGAAGCGAAAATGTCATCTTTGGTTACATGCTTGGGGCAAAGCTCATGAATACGCTTTTTTGCCTCAGCCTTAACCGCATCCACATCACCGCCGCACTGCTCCATGATCTCGCTGAGTACAGCAACACGAACCTTTTCGTTAATGCCACATTCCTTGAGGTCAAAACCGAGCATATTCTCAGGCTCAGTGGTGTTGTTGGAAAATACCTTTGCAGTAGTACCGTCAGCAAGTGCGAGAACAACTTCGTTAATGCAGTTCTTCTCAATTTCCTTTGCAATTTCACGGGTAACAACGGTGCCGGCTTCGCAAACCACTTCACCGGTAAGAGGATTAACCGCCGGAGCAGCGAGTGTATGATTTACAATTCTGCTTGCGATATCAAGCTTCTTATCATATTTATAACGGCCTACGGGTGCGAGGTCGTATCTCTTGGGGTCAAAGAACAAATTGTTAATAAGAACCTGAGCACTCTCAACAAGCGGAGGTTCACCGGGACGAAGCTTCTTGTAAATCTCTTTGAGTGCTTCATCACCGAGAGTAGAATCGTTCTCTACTGCGAGTGCAGCAGACTCGTCCTTTTCAAATGTAGCGGTAATCATTGCTTCTTCGCCAAACATCGAAAGGATCTCTGCGTCAGATTCAACACCGAGAGCACGGATAAGCACAGTAATCGGAATCTTTCTGGTCTTGTCGATTTTTACAAAGAAAGCGTCGTTTGCATCGGTTTCATATTCGAGCCATGCACCGCGGTAAGGAATAACCGTAGCAGTATACATATGCTTACCGGTTTTGTCGATAGAATCACCGTAATAGATACCGGGCGAACGTACGATCTGAGAAACGATAACACGTTCAGCACCATTGATAACAAAAGTGCCGTTATCTGTCATCATCGGGAAATCTCCCATATAAATCTCAGACTCCTTCACCTCACCGGTCTCCCTGTTGGTAAGTCTTACACGTACTTTCAAGGGTGCAGCGTAGTTTACGTCACGCTCCTTGCACTCTTCTATAGGATACTGTGTTTTTGAGTCGATAGAATAGTCTACAAATTCGATTGCGAGATTACCTGAATAGTCCACGATAGGTGAAACGTCATCAAGCACATCCCTGAGTCCCTCATTGAGAAACCACTCGAACGACTTTTTCTGCACCTCAAGCAGGTTAGGCATTTCAATAGCCTCGCCGACTTTAGCAAAACTCATTCGAACATTCTTACCAAGCTTCTGGGGTGTGAGCATAGTATAGAATCACTCCATTCTTTAAATTCTCGTTGCATCTGCAACGCGGATAGTTTTGTGCATAAATGCCTTTTAAACGCACGTTTTTTCGCCGTTTTTCGGCAATATACCTCCACTTTAAACATACATGATTGCATAATTAAAGCGATTATAATGCAGTTTAATATTTTAGCATGGAAATACAGAAAAGTCAATAGTATTTTTAAAATTTTTCCAAAAAAATATTTTATTACTATTTTATTCCTTATATTTCACGATCAAATTGTACAAAAATTGGTATTTGACACTATATTTTTAGTTTTTTATAACAAAAATCAAAAAAAGACTTGCTTTTTGGTAAAACTTATGGTATCATACCAATTTGTAAATGAGTCAACTTGGCTGTGTGCACCCTCTCAGGCACCGGCTGGTGTTCATATTTTCAATTTTTTACAATTTTTGAAGGAGGTGCACCCCATGCCGAACATTAAGTCTGCTAAAAAGCGTGTTAAGGTTATCGAAGCAAAGACTCTTCAGAACCAGATTTTCAAGACCCAGCTCCGTACTATCGTTAAGAAGTATAATGCTGCTCTCGAATCCGGTGACAAAGCTGCTGCTACCGAAGCATACAAGGTTGCAGTTAAGAAGATTGACCAGGCTGCTGCTCGTGGTATCATCCACAAGAATGCTGCCGCACACAAAAAGAGCCAGTTTACAACCAAGCTCAACAATCTTGGCTAATCAATTTTAATTATAGAAAAGCAGACCGCTTAACCCACGGTCTGCTTTTTGTTTTATCTTCTGCTCTTCTTTTTCTTCTTTAATTGATCGTTAACAATCGCCATTCTCAGATCGCTTATAGCTTTTGCACGGTCGCTTTGTCCAAACACAGATGAACCTGCAACAAATATTTCCGCACCGTACTCTGCAACCTCAGCAATATTATCCGCCTTGATTCCGCCGTCAACCTCAATCGGAATTTTCAAACCGCGTTTTTCAATCTCACATTTAAGAGCCTTGATTTTAGGCAATGTAGCCTTTATCAGTCCTTGTCCGCCAAATCCCGGCTCAACTGTCATTATAAGTGCCATGTCTATCTTTTCAAGGAAAGGATAGATGCGGTCAACAGGCGTTGCAGGCTTAACTGAAAGTCCTGCTTTTTTTCCGTAAGAATGAATCAGGTCGAGCGTAGCCATAACGTCATGACATGCCTCATAATGCACCGTGACGATATCCGAACCTGCTTCCGCAAAATCTTTTATATATCTTATAGGGTCATCAATCATAAGATGAACGTCAAACGTAATATTAGCGGCACTTCTTGCACACTTGATTACAGGCGCGCCAAAAGTAATATTAGGTACAAAGTTTCCATCCATTACATCAAGATGAATATAATCGGCTCCATCCTGCTGAATATGTTCACATTCGGTATGTAATTTAGAAAGGTCTGCCGATAAAACCGACGGTGATATTTTAATCATAGCTTCTCCTTATCGGGTAGCAGAAAACATCTGCAACCATAAAATAATAATGATAAAGTAACAAGCATTTGTCTGCAAACAGATTATCAAATTGCATGACGTTAACATTTCTTTGCAGAAAATACTTGATTATGATTGGCGGTTATCAACCGCCAATTTTTTCTATAAGGCAAACCGCATGTGCTGCGATTCCCTCCCGTGTTCCTGTAAATCCAAGTTTTTCTTCGGTAGTTGCTTTAACATTGACAAAGTCAATACCAACCTCAAGCCCTTTTGCTATATTTTCACGCATTGATTCAATAAAGGGGGCAAGTTTAGGAGCTTGAGCAATAATAGTAGCATCAACATTGACAACCGTATATCCTTTATCTTTAACCAGCCCGTAGGCGTGCTTTAAAAGTTTCATACTGTCAATGCCTTTATACTTCACATCACTGTCAGGAAAATGTTTGCCGATATCGCCAAGTGCCGCGGCACCTAAAATTGCATCTGTAACCGCATGAAGAAGCACATCAGCATCCGAGTGTCCAAGCAACCCGAGCGTATGTGGAATATCAACGCCGCCGATAATCAGTTTTCTACCGCCTACAAGCTTGTGTACATCATATCCATGCCCTATTCGCATTTTTCCACTTCCCTTCTTTCAAGAATAATGCGTTCTGCTCTCAAAAGATCAGTTTTATACGTAACCTTAAAATTGTCGTTTCCGGTATCAACAAGGTATACGGGTATACCGATATGCTCAACCAAAGACGAATCATCAGTTCCCTCAAAGCCCTCTTTAAAAGCAGTATAAACAGCCGCACGGTAGATTTCATCCTTAAACACCTGAGGAGTTTGAGCAAGCCATATATTCTTTCTCGGAATGGTTTCCGAAATTCTCACGCCCTCGGAATACTTAATAGTATCCGTTGCACGTGTTGCCGCTATCGCAGAGCCGTGTGCGATGGCTGTCATAACAACGTCTTTGATTTGTTGCTCTGTTATAAGTGCTCTTGCCGCATCGTGTATTGCAACATAGTCCGCTTTTTCATTTATAGCATCAAAACCGTTTTTGGCAGAGTGCTGTCTTGTTTCGCCGCCCTCCACAATCCGTGTGATCTTTTTCAAATTATACTCGCTTTTAAATGACTCATAGCAAGCTAACTCTTCTTTTTTCGCAACGACAACTATCTCGTTTATACACTCACATTTTTCAAACGCAAGCAAAGTATGCACCACAAGCGGCACTCCGCAAATCTCAAGCATTTGCTTTGTTTTGTCGCCGCCAACACGTGTCCCACTTCCGCCTGCAAGTATTACGGCACTGACATAATTGTCGTTGCCCAAGAACGCGCAGACGACTTTTTTCAGTTTATCAAAAAATCCCATGCAATCTTCCTTTAACGATAATAAACATAATATACAACGATTGTGCGGACAACTCCTCCACGCTCAAGGTCAGGAGCTGTAATTATTACCCCATCTTTGGATAAGAGTTCCGACGCATTCATATCTGCAATTTTGGCACGGAGCAACACATCAGCCGAAGCAAACACAAGAATTTCATCATCCCTTATAGATATGCTACCGCCCTTGCCGATTACTTCCTCAACACCGTTTATCTTTTCACCGACATACTTTATTCTTTTGTTACTGATCATCTGTGCCATGTTACGTTTATAGGCAATGGATGACGGATTCTTTTTTGAAAACATCGAAAAAAGTGACATTACATAAGCTCCTCTTTAAGCTGTCTGTGAAAAAGTTTTTGCAAAGTTGCCTCCGGTTCGGCATTATTGTAAAGCACGTCATAAACCGCCTTTGTGATAGGCAAATCTACATTGAATTTCTTTCCGAGATTAATCATTGCTTTTGCAGTATAATACCCTTCAGCAAGACTTTCAAACTTTTCTCCCTTTACAAACGATTCTCCAAACTGACGGTTGTGGCTGAATTTAGAAAAAACCGTAGCCTCATAGTCACCGAGATGGCAAAGACCGTATGCTGAAAGTTCATTGCCTCCCATAGCTTTTATCAGTCTAGCGACTTCACGTGCACCGCGTGCCATAAGTGCTCCCTTGAGTGACGAAATGCCGTATCCGTCGAGCATACCTGCTGCAATGCCGATAACATTCTTAGCGGCAGCACCTACTTCGTTGCCGATTAAATCGTTTCCATAATAAAAGCGAATAAGGTCACTTGCAAATTCATCAACCAATCTGTGCTTTAATTCTTCATTATTAGAATCGATAACCATGCAATTCGGTACACCGCGGTAAAATTCCTGAACATGGCCGGGGCCTATCCACACGGCTACGTTTTTACTTCCGAGTCCTTGTTCGGCAATCTGGCTAAGACGCAAACCCGTTTCAATCTCTATTCCCTTCATGCAAAGCACATAATTCTTATCTGTAATCCCCGCTTCACAAAGCTCGCCAATAAGTCCACGAAGGGCCTGCGATGGGATTGAAATAATAATTGTTTCTGCATCTTTTATATCATCAAGACTGTAAACAAGTTTTATACTTTCTCCAAGCTCTATAAGCCCGTTTGTACGGGTATTGGTAAAGGCAATCATCTGCGGTGTATCCTTGGGACCGTAAAGCTTTACCTCGTGACCTATGCTATCAAGATACCACGCAATATATGAGCCCCATCTGCCGGCACCTATAACTGTTACTTTCATGTGTTTCTCCTAAAATCAATCATTGGGTAATCTTCCTACCTCTTTGAAGCCGTCGATTTCTCCCTTTTGAATAGCACCGAAAATACGGTGACGCAATCCTTTGTTATTCTTCTCAAGCTGATGCAAAAGTTGCTTCATGGTTTCACGCTCTGTATTCTTATCAGCAGGGCATTTGCTTTCCGCAACAGGCAGATCCGCTTTATTAGCAAAATAGCGAACCGCCTTTTCGGGAACATAAATCATCGGTCTGATAAGATATAAATCGGTGTTTGACAAGTACGTCACAGGCGAATAGCAACCGATTCTGCCCTCGTAAAAAAGATTGAGCATAAATGTTTCAACCGTGTCATCAAAATGATGACCGAGAGCAACCTTGTTGCATCCCATCTCTTTCGCCGCATTATGCAAAGCACCTCTGCGCATTTTTGCACAAAGTGAACACGGACTGCTTTCCTTGCGAATATCAAAAACAACCTTGCCTATCTGCGTTTCAATAACTTTATACTCAATATCGAGTCTGCGGCAAAGTTCAGCAATTTCCGAATAATCCGCACCATCAAAGCCGAGGTCAATGGTTGCAGCACACAAAGTATATTTCTTCGAATAAAACCTGCGGAGTTCTGCAAGAGCAACAAGCAAAGCAAGCGAATCCTTGCCTGCTGACACTCCAACGCATATCCGGTCGCCGTCTTCAATCATAGCATAGTCATCAGCCGCACGGCGAACATAACTTAAAATTCTTTGTATCTCTTTCATGTATTCCTTTAAAGTCACCTTGCATATACTGTTACAAAACTTATCTGCGAGGTGTAATTATGGCTATAAAAATTTATATTGACCAAGGTCACAATCCACAGAACCCCAATGCAGGTGCAGAGGGTAACGGTTTGCGTGAACAAGACCTTACATATCAAATAGGGGTAGAACTTGCAAACCTGATAAACTCAAATCCTCTCCTTGAGGCAAGGCTTTCAAGACCGTCACCGGACACGCAACTTGGTACAAGCAACGCATCAAGCCTTGCGGCACGTGTAAACGATGCAAATTCATGGGGGGCAGATTATTTTATCAGTCTGCACGCCAACGCCTCCTCGGCTTCGTCCGCGTCGGGAATCGAAGGATATGTTTATTCACTCGACTCATCTGCCGCAGAACTATCCGAAGATATTGTAGAAAACTTATCCGAAGCAACGGGACTTCGTGACAGAGGAGTTTTTGCTCGCCCGAGTCTGTATGTGCTACGGAGAACCGCCATGCCGGCAACCCTCATCGAACTTGGTTACATAACAAATACAAATGATGCATTTCTCATGCGTGACAACCCTACTCTTTTTGCACAAGGGATATATAACGGTATTTTAGAATTTCTTAACCTTTAGCCGCTTTGCGTATCGCTTTTGCAAATTCAAGAGGAACAGACAAATTGCCGTATCCTTTAGCAAGCTTTATTTTCGGTTTGTTAGCCCCGTGATAGTCGCTACCTCCGCTTGGCAGTAAATTGAACTCATCTGCAATAGAAATCGAAATTGACGTTTTTTCAGCATCATACTCCGAATAAAGAGTTTCCATGCCGACAAGACCGCACGGTACCGCCTTTTTTAAAAACGTACGTAATTCATCTGCTTTCAAATTCAAAAGCGGATGTGCAAGAACAGGCACTGCACCCGTTTCAAGAATAAATTTGATTGTTTCAAAAAAGTCTAGTCGCATAGGCGGTTTGTAATGCCCTGCCTCTTCTGACAAAACAGTTGCAAACCCCTCGTCAACCGAAGAAATAACTCCAAGTTCAATCAACGCATTGGCAACGTGTACACGGTTGAATCCGCCGCTTCGTGATTTTTCAAGTATGCTTTCATAATCAAGCGGATATCCGGCATCCCGTAAGGATTTTATTAACAAAACGTTGCTTTCTTCTTTGCTTTTACGAGGTATATCAAGATATGCAGTATACTTGTCAAACATTTCTTGCGGAACGCAAAGTGCAAGCAGATGGAGTTCCCTGCCCATATAGTCCACAGAGAATTCCACTCCCGGAACTGCGTCAACATTTCTTCCTTCCGCCGCTTTTATAAACTCCGGCAAGCCAAGAACTGTATTGTGGTCACACAGTGCAACTGCTGCCAGTCCATTTTCCTCGGCTTTTGCAATTAGTTCAGACGGAGTACAAGTCCCGTCAGAAAAAGTAGAATGTGTATGCAAATCGCAAACCGAATTCATCGCTTTTCACCAATCATTTGCAAAAGTTGTTCTTCAGTAATAACAGTTATACCGAGTTCATTGGCTTTAGTAAGTTTTGAACCCGCCTCTTCTCCTGCTAAAACGTAGTTCGTTTTTTTAGAAACGCTTCCGCTGACTTTACCGCCGTTTTTCTTTATGAGCTCTGCCGCTTCATCACGTTTCATGGTAGGAAGTGTTCCTGTGATAACAAATGTAAGCCCTGCAAATATTTCACCCACAGGAGTAGCAACACTTTCAGTAAGCACGCCGGCAGCAATGAGTTCATCCGCTATCTTGCGGCTTTCCGGACGGGCAAAGAACTCAACTATGCTGCGTGCGGTAATTTCACCTATATCATCAATCTCACAAAGTTCCTCGACGGTTGCATTAAAGCAGCCCTCGAGGGTTTTGTATTTTCCTGCTATAGTTGCCGCCGCAACCTCACCAACCTGACGTATTCCGAGAGCATAGATAAGCCTTTCAAGGCCGGCACCCTTGGATTTTTCTATAGCATCAACCAGATTTTTAGCGGATTTTTCCCCCATACGGTCAAGTTTCTCTATATCTTCAGCACGGAGATAGTACAAATCCGCAACATTTCTCACAAGATTGTTTGCAATAAGCAAATCAATTATCTGCTGACCAAGCCCGTCAATATTCATGGCTCCTTTAGAAGCAAAGTGAGCTATCGCTCTTGAACGTTTGGCGGGACACAGTTCGTTTACACACCGTACCGCCGCCTGTGACTCATCACGCTCAACGGTACTGCCGCAAGCAGGACATACACACGGTACGGCATATTCCTTTTCGCTGCCGTCACGTTTTTCTTTCACACTTCCGACAATTTCGGGAATAATGTCGCCCGCCTTCTGCACTATTACAGTATCACCTATTCTTATATCCTTGTCACGGATAATATCCATATTATGAAGCGTTGCTTTAGAAACGGTTGTTCCTGCAAGTCTGACTGGCTCAAGTAACGCATTGGGAGTAAGAACACCTGTTCTACCAACCTGAATAAAAATATCAAGGAGCTTTGTTTGTTTTTGTTCAGGGGGATATTTGTACGCAACTGCCCATTTAGGAGTAGTTGTTCCCTCGCCAACGATCGCACGCTTTGCAATCGAATCAAGTTTGATTACCGCTCCATCAATATCAAACGAAAGTTCATCACGCATAGCTCCGATTCTCTCGATATGAGCAGTTATATCATCATATCCGCATGCACAAATGCGATTCGGTGCCACATGAAAGCCGAGTTTCGAAAGGCGGTCAAGCATTTCAAAATGGCTGTCGGGATTGGCTCTGTCGGTATAAAGGTTACCGGATTGAAGATTGAAAATAAATATGTCAAGCCCTCTTGAAGCCGCAATCGATGAATCAAGTTGACGAAGCGAGCCTGCTGCTGCATTTCTCGGATTGGCAAGCAAGGGCTGACCTGCAGCCTCACGCATTTCGTTTTGCTTATAAAAGGACTCACGTGGCATAAAAACCTCACCGCGAACGCACAATGTCAACGGCTCACTGAGCTTAAGCGGTATAGACTGAATTGTACGCAGATTTTCAGAAACGTCCTCACCGACAAATCCGTCGCCACGCGTCGCACCGAAAACGAACTCCCCGTTTTCGTACGTCAAAGATACCGATAATCCGTCTATTTTAGGTTCAACAGAATACACAGGCTCTTCTACTGTTTCTGCAGTGCGAATCAGAAAATCATTCAGTTCCTCAAAAGAAAATACATCGGTAAGACTCCCCATTTGAACAGCATGCGTTACCTTTTCAAACTTATCAAGCACACGTCCGCCGACACGCTTGGTTGGAGAATTGGCATCGTCAAACTGCGGATATGCCGCCTCAAGCTTCTGCAATCTGGTGAACATCGCATCGTATTCAAAATCAGAAATCTCGGATATGTCATAAACATAGTACATAGTTGCGTAGTGCGAAAGTTTTTTACGCAATTCATCTATTTCTCTTTTGATATCTTCCATAAACTGCTCCATAAATACATTTCCTATTATTATATTTTACCAATTATCAAATAGATTGTCAATTAATATAAATTTTTTCTTTTATTTTTAGATAATATGTGCTATAATCTATTTAATATTATCATGCAAGGAAGCGATGGATATTAAAAGAATAAAACTTTATATAGACCGCATCGAAAGCGGTATTGCCGTAGCTTTTACAAAAAACGGCAAAAAATACACGTTTAACTGCGATAATCTTAAATTAATAGACGGAGATATTATCGAAGCTTGCTTTGATGAAAAAGGAAAGGTTTCCCAAGTAACGGTTTTGCCGGCAGAAACAGAAAACGTCAAAAAGCGGTTAAGTGAGCGACTTATGAACTTATTTAAAAAATCAGGAGATAACAAATAATGCCTACATTATATTCGTTTTTAAACAATCATATTGATACTTCTTTCGCTTTAGCGATATGTGTTGTACTGTGCATTACAATTCCATATTTTATCGGAAGCATCAATTTTGCACTTGTTTTTTCTAAAGTTTTTTATAAAGATGACATAAGAAAATACGGTAGCGGAAATGCAGGAATGACAAATATGCTCCGTACATACGGCAAATGGGCAGCTGCCGCAACGCTCCTCTGCGACATGCTAAAAGCAACAGTTTCCGTGCTTTTGGGAATGGTTATTTTAAGTGCTCTCGGTGGATATATGTCGGGATTCTTTTGCATGTTTGGACACGTTTTCCCTGTGTTCTTTAAATTCAAAGGCGGCAAAGGTGTCGCAACCCTTGCGGCAATGGTGCTTACCCTCGATTGGCGTTGCTTCATAATTCTGGCAGCAGTATTCGTTTTACTCGTTGCCAGTACAAAATTTGTTTCACTCGGCAGTGTTATTGCATGTATGCTTTACCCTATAATAACCTATAAACTTAACACATGGAATAGCGGTTTTGCCGTTATTTTCAGTTTTATGACCGCTGCGGTGGTTATATTCATGCACCGCGAAAACATAAAGCGACTTGTTAACCATACCGAAAACAAGATTTCCTTTTCCAAAAAGAGCAAGGAGAAGAAATAATGCCGTCTATCACACAACAAAAACTTGCCGAGCTTATTTTTTCGGCGGCAAATAAGCACTTCTTAAAAAAAGCTGTATTTTCAAAATGTGCCGACAAGGATACTCTGCGTGCCGTAGCAACACTTTTTGAAAAAAGCGGTATTATTATGATTCAACTCGAGTATTCAAGAAAAGACGGTAAGGCTCTTCATAAAAACATAGCTATAGGCGATACCGTAATTACAGATATTATTTCTGAGTTTTCACAAATCAATCTTATCGGTGATGGTGCAGATGCCGAGTATAAGAAATCCAAAAGTGGCGTCGAAACTATTATAGGTGAAAACAGATTTACCAAAGCTGTTGAAAACTACGGTAAGAGAATAGAAATCAAAGCGCACAACCGTGCAAAAGCATACGTTTTTGACGGTAGCGAACCATTTCTGTTTGAGCTTGGTGTTGCTGATAAAAACGGCAGAGTTTATGACAAAAAGCAAGCCAAATTCCGTCAGATCAACCGTTTTACCGAGCATATTGCAGATATCTACAAGCATCTCCCAAGCGATGGCATTCTCAATGTACTTGACCTGTGTTGCGGTAAAAGTTATTTGAGCTTTGCCGTATATCACTATCTTTCCGTCACTATGAACCGCAAGGTTAATATGGTGGGAATTGACCTCAAAGAAGACGTTATTGAATTTTGCAGCAATGCTGCAAAAAATCTCGGCTATGATGGGCTGAGATTCCATGCAATGAACATCGACGACTACGAATACACAACTCCGGTACATCTTGTTGTGTCGCTTCACGCATGCGATATCGCAACCGATATTGTGCTGACCAAAGCCATTGAACTTGGTGCAAAGGTTATTCTTTCAACACCGTGTTGCCAAAAAGAGGTACTTCACAATCTCGATACCGATGCTTTTGAATTTGTAACAAAATATCCAATGCTCAAAAAGAAGCTCTGTGATGCACTCACCGACGCCTTAAGGCTTGAACGCCTTTCGGCATACGGCTATGAAGCATCCGCACTTGAACTTACAGATCCCGATGATACACCAAAAAACATACTGATCCGTGCAATAAAAAAGAATGACGGAAACGAAAAAGCAAAGCATGAATACCAAAAACTTTGCTCTTCCCTTGTCGGTGATAAAAAACTGTTTATAAAAGGTTAAAAAAAGACGGCTATCGCCGTCTTTTTTACTTTATAAATTCATTTGGAACATTGTCGGTGATATAGCTCTTAAGAGTTGAAAAACTGAAACCTCCCCAATTCTGCGAACCGTGTGCGTTTGCCATTTCCTCTGTATAGTCACGCATCATATACATGCGAACCTCATAACGCACGTGCAGATTCTGATTATCCTTGCGTGCTCTGTCTGTTTTATAATGACATACCACACCGTCAACAAATGCGTTTTCGATGCTGATATGACCGTCAACATCTTTTACAATGTCAAACTTAAGCATTTCGCCAACCATATTTTTTGCATACAGCTGTGAGGAGCAGAAATTGCCGAGTGAATAAGCAACAAGCGTTTTGTTTCCGCCCTCACCGGTCTGCCATTCTACACCACCAACAACATGCGGATGATGTCCGATAACAACATCAACTCCAAGATCCGCACAAAGTTTTGCATACTTTTTTTGCTCATTGGTTGCATTGAACACGTTTTCACTTCCCCAATGCATCGAAACAATTACTACATCTGCATTTTCTTTCGCAATGCCTACTTGTCTTGTAATATCTTCTGTATTTGCATACGGGATTATATACTCACTGCCACGTGAAATATCATTAACATGCGATGAATTGACCAAAGTGGTATATGACAAAAACGCAATTTTAACGCCCTGCTCTTCTATAATGCGAATGCTATCATAATCACTCTTGGTATATCCACCTATCATTGTAACAGGTAATGAATTGAAATACTCAATAGTATTTACATATCCTTTTTCACCCTTATCGAGCATATGGTTGTTGGCAATGTTGAATACATCAAAGCCAACTTTGACAAGCTCCTCAACCATTTCGACAGGTGCATTGAAATTTGGATATCCGGAAATGCCGAGTGACTCGCCGCCCACGGGAGATTCCTGATTTATAAAGGCTATGTCTGCTTTTTCAACGTCAGCAGAAATCCCATCATATATCTTAGAAAAATCGTATTTTGCATCACCCGTAGCATCGCTTTTAGCGGTATTTATAACAGAATCATGAGGAATGTTATCGCCAACCGCCAAAAAACTGATTCTTGTTTCTTTAGGCACAGGCACCTCTGTAACGGGCTCGGTTATCGGCACTATCGGAACATCGGCACCGTTAGTAACCCTTTCGGTTTCTGTAACTGCACTATTGCCGCACGAACACAGCAAAAGAACAGTGAATAAGCAAAAAAAGATTGCCAAAATTTTAATCTTCATATTTTTTCTCGCTTTTTTAATAGTCTTATTATTTTTGACAAGACTATTTTAGCACACATAAAAAATTTTTTCAACAAATTAAGCAATTAAACTCAATATTTACAAGTTTCGACTAAAGAACAGTGCTAAAATCGAAAAAAACAAAGGAAGGAAGAAAAATAAATGATTCGCAAAAACGCGCACGTTGTTTCCGAGCTTAAAGGCGACGTATTATATGCCGCCATTGTCGGTGAAATTGATCATCACGGTGCATTTACACTGCGTGATGAATTGGATGATATCATGATAGCAACCCGTCCCAAATACGTAGAACTCGATTTATCAAACGTCGATTTCATGGACAGTTCGGGGCTCGGTGTAATCATGGGACGCAAATCCACCGCCGACAGAATCAATGCAAAGTTCAAGCTTATAAATCCGACAACCAGAGTTGCACGGATTATCGAGCTTGCAGGTCTTGGCAAAGTGGTGACAATAGAGTATAAAGACACACGCAAAGGAGAAGAAGAATGAAAGACAAATGCATAAACAAAATGCAACTCACTCTGCCTGCTCTATCAATAAACGAGGGTGCGGCACGTGCCATGGTCAGTGCATTCTGTGCACAACTTAACCCTACTATCGAAGAAATTGCCGACATCAAATGTGCCGTTTCCGAAGCCGTTACCAACTGTATCGTCCACGCATACCGTGAATGCCAGGGCGATATTTACATAGCGGTAAAGATATTTGAACCTCGAAGCGTAAAAATTGAAATAAAGGACAAGGGTTGTGGCATTGAAGATACAGAGCTTGTAAAAACGCCACTTTACACCACCGACAAAACCGGTGAGCGAAGTGGCATGGGCTTTGCAGTAATGGAAAGTTTTATGGACAAGCTTGTGCTAAAATCGGTACCCGGCAAATACACCAAGGTAACACTCATAAAAAAGCTATCACCCCTTGAGTTAAGTTAAATGGACAGAGCCTCTAACGAAAAGTTTTCAGAAAACCTTGAACTGATAAGGCAGTCACAAAACGGTGATGAAAAAGCCACGGAAGAGCTTGTAAAGCGAAATGCGGGACTCGTACAAAGTATTGCTATAAAATTCAGCGGACGAGGTGTGGATTTTGACGATCTTGTTCAAATCGGTAACATAGGTATGTTAAAAGCGATCCGCAGTTTCGACCTTGAACGCGGAGTAGTTTTTTCCACATACGCAGTACCTCTCATTTTCGGTGAAATCCGTCGCTTCTTGCGTGACGACGGTCTTATTAAAATATGCCGTCCGCAAAAAAAACTTGGTGCTATGCTTATGCATGCAAAAGAAAACTATTTAAGCGAAAACGGTATTCCACCGAGAATCGAAGAAATTGCCAAAATCTGCGGAGTTACAGCCGAAGAGGCTGCGGCTGCACTGTGTGCTGTATCGCCGGCTGTTTCCCTGTCGGAACCGCTATTCGGCGAAGAAGAAAACTTCACCTTGGAAAACACACTTTTCATGCATGACGAAAACGATAAAATGCTCGAAAAGCTTTCACTTACAGAAGCACTTTCAAAATTACCGGATCTCTGGCGAAAAATTGTTGTATTCCGATATTACCGCGACTTGTCGCAACAATCCACCGCAGAATTGTTAGGGCTTTCTCAAGTCAAAATTTCACGTGAAGAAAAAAAGCTGATTGAATTCTTACGCAAACAAATGATATCATAGAAAAGACGATTTGCAAATGCAAAGCGTCAGCCTGATGACAAAGTCATCAGGCTGACCAGAGGGTGAGAAACGCAGGCAGATTTTTGGATTTTTGTTTCGTCGGCGTACATGTGTACGGTAGAGACAAAAATCCCAAAAAGCAAGTAACGGCAAGGGTTTTTAAGCCCTTGCCGCATTTTGATTTAATATAAAGTAAAAAATTATTTCTTTTTATTTTTTGCTTTTATTT
>JAZQEH010000048.1:0-3407 GCA_045538895.1 Eubacteriales bacterium | reverse complement strand
TCAGACGAGGAAGGTGGCGCCGTAAGGCGACGGAAGGAGGGAACATTTCTAATTGTTACTTTTTCCCTCCCTCAGTCAGCGTTCCGCTGACAGCTCCCTCGTCTGAGGGAGCCTTTATTACAACCATAAACAATAATTTATTTTACTTGAAATTATAATTATAGTATGTTATAATATACTTTAGGAAATTTTACCTTTCTACAGAAAGAGGAATATAAATGGCTAACAGCAAAAAGAAACCGGTGGCAAAAGAGCCTAAAAAGAAAAATCAAACCAATGTTAAAAAACAGGAGGTGCAAAAGGTTACATCTGCACCCCGTGACGAAAACTCCGCACTGCACCGAATACTCCCCTACGTTTATGTAGTATGTGCAGTTTTGCTCGGTGTATGCTTCATTTTCCACAGCGGTGCCGTTGGCAAGCTGATTTATGAAGTATTCTTCGGTCTTTTCGGACTTGTCAGCCTGCTTATACCGCTTCTGCTCATTTACTTTGCAGCTAACTGGCGTAAATGGGTTGCAGACGGTCAGCACGTACTGAAATGTGTCTTTGCGGCAATCTGTCTGTTCTTTGTAGGTGCACTGATCCAGATTATTCTCATAGCCGCAACCGACGGCTTTGCAAGCAATCACAACAACATCACACGCCTTTGGATAAACGGCATAAACTTCGGCGGTGCAGGCATCATTTTCGGCATTGTGGGTGTCGGTATTTACAGAGCATTTGCCGCAGCTGCCGGAATAATTCTTACCGCAGTAGGATTTTGCGTGTTCGGTGTATTTCTTTTCGGTCTTACACCTAAGGACATCTGGATTCACATTAAATACACATCCAAGGTTAACGCCGAGCGTCGCAAGGCGGCAAAGGAAAGACAGCGTGCTTTGGAAGCCGCTTATGCAGAAGAGGATGAGGACGAGCTTGTTCCCCCCGAAATTCCTGCAAAGAAGCGTGGCAAAAAGTTCGAAACCGCCGTACCGAATCAGGACTTTGACATGAACGTTGCAGACGGCGAGTTTGACGAGGAGCCTGGTGCAGACGAGCCTGTTCCCGAGCAGATTCCTGTAGAAGAACCGCAAGGCATTTTCGAGGACGACGGCGAAGAGCCCGAAAAGGGCGGCGAGCCGATAACAAAATCGAATATTCCTCCGCTTTATAACGAAAAGGGCGAAATCGACCTTCGTGCAATCTTTGTCGAGGACGATGACCAGCCATGCGAGGAGCCGCAAACAGACGAAGAGCCTTTCGATGACGAGGTTGAAGTTGGCGAAAAGGTGCTTACATGCGATGACACGCTTTCGGTTTCAAAAACCGATATGGCACAGACGGACGAGCTTATCGAAAAACCCAAAGCCGCAGTTGAAAAGCCTGCCTACCGCTTCCCGCCGATAACTCTGCTTGCTCCCCCCGAAAAGAAAAAGAACGAAGACGTTGGTGCAGAGCTTCGCTCGAATGCGCAAAAGCTTGTTGAAACGCTCCGCTCCTTCCGTGTGAACGTTACTATTTCAAGCGTTTCACGCGGTCCCACGATTACACGCTATGAGCTTATCCCCGAAGCCGGTACACGTGTGCGTTCTATTGCAAACCTTGTTGACGATATTTCGCTCTCGCTTGCTACATCGGGTATAAGAATCGAAGCGCCCATCCCCGGCAAGGCGGCAGTGGGTATTGAAGTTCCTAACCGCACGGTTTCAACCGTAACTCTCCGTGAGCTTATCGAGAACCCTGCTTTCACCGAAGCAAAGAGCAAACTTACAGTTTGCCTCGGTAAGGACGTTGGCGGCACTCCCATTATGTTTGACATTGCCAAGATGCCTCACTTGCTTATCGCAGGTGCAACGGGTATGGGTAAATCGGTTTGTATCAACTCGATTATCACAAGTATTCTGTATAAGGCAACCCCCGACGAGGTAAAGCTTATCCTCATCGACCCTAAAAAGGTTGAATTCAATATCTACAACGGTATTCCGCATCTGCAGATTCCTGTTGTAAGCGACCCAAAAAAGGCCGCCGGTGCACTCCACTGGGCAGTTACCGAGATGGAACGCCGCTATGAGCTTATCGAAGAAGCCAACACAAGAAAAATCGAGCCATACAACGAAATCGCACGCAAGCGAGGCATGGAGGTACTCCCCTACACCGTTATCATCATCGACGAGCTTGCCGACCTTATGATGACCGCCCCCGATGCAGTTGAAGACTCTATCTGCCGCCTTGCACAAAAAGCACGTGCCGCAGGTATGCACATCATCATCGGTACACAGCGTCCCTCGGTTGACGTTATCACCGGTCTTATCAAGGCAAACATCCCCTCACGTATAGCATTCACCGTTGCCTCACAGGTTGACTCACGTACGATCATCGACATTGCAGGTGCAGAAAAGCTCATCGGACGAGGCGACATGCTCTACTACCCCGTAGGTCTTGCGAAGCCCATGCGTGCGCAGGGTGCATTTGTAAGCGAGGATGAGGTTGAGAAGATTACCGACTTTGTCAAGGCAGGCGTAGGTGAAAACGAATACGATGCAGACATTATGGAAAGCATTGAGCGTGAAGCGCAGATGATAGGTCAAAGCACCAAGAAGGGCGGCTCTGATGCCGCACTCGACGATGGGGCAGGTGACCCGAAGCTCCGTGATGCCGTTGAAATTGCAACCGATATCGGCAAGATTTCGACCTCACTGCTCCAGCGTAAGCTTTCGATAGGCTACGGACGTGCTGCAAAGATAATTGATATCATGGAAGCACGTGGATTTGTAAGCGCTCCCGACGGTCAGAAGCCCCGTGAAGTGCTTATAACAAAAACACAGTTCAGAGAAATGGTTGTTAACAACGACGAGAGGTTAAATTAATGGCTATTTTAGTTTCAATAGACGGCCTTGACGGAAGCGGCAAGGGTACGCAGAGCGACCTGCTCTGTGCACGCCTGAAAGCCGCAGGAAAACGTGCCAAGGTCATAAGCTTTCCCATGTACGGCGAGCCCTCCTGCTTTGCGGTTGAAATGTATCTCGGCGGCAAGCTCGGCGGAAATCCTGCCGACACAAATGCGTATGCCGCCTCCACTTTCTTCGCAGTGGACAGATACATCAGTTACCGCAAGGATTGGGGAAAGGTTTTAGACGATTACGACGTCATCATATTCAATCGCTACGTAAGTGCCAATGCGGTGCATCAGCTTTCAAAACTTGATAAGAGCGAATGGGAAAGCTTTCTCACGTGGCTCTGGGACTACGAGTTTGAAAAGCTTGGCCTGCCAAAGCCCCTTGTGACGCTGTATCTTATCGTTCCTCCCGAAATTTCACTTTCGCTTGTAGATATGCGGGGCGAAAAAAAGGATATCCACGAAATGGATAAGGACTACATGCAAAAATGCTACGACGCAGGCAAATATGCCGCAGAGCGACTCGGAT
>JAZQEH010000047.1:0-13732 GCA_045538895.1 Eubacteriales bacterium | reverse complement strand
CTTTGGCATCGTCGGAATTGAAACAGCTTTCCCGCTTCTGTACACATATCTGGTAAAGAAGGGAATCATCAGTCTGGAAAAGCTTGTTGAATTACTCGTAGACAATCCACGTAAGAGATTTAATCTGCCATTAGGTAATTCATACAGTATCTGGGATCTTGATAAGAAATATTCAATTTAACACGTTTATTCTACCACAATCTTTTAGAATATGCAATAGTTTTATTTATTATTCTTCAACAAAAATTCCGTATTTTCCGTTGGCATCATTATATTCTACTACTGTTCCGTATTTTTCGCCGTCAGAATAATACAATTCGTAAGTGTTATCCACTGCATTTACCGTCAGGCGTTCAATCGTATTCTCATAGTAGTCATATACATAGACCGCATGCATAGTTCCGATTGATTTAGCAGAAAACTCCCAGTTCTTGTAGGTAGGTGCATCACGCAATGATATAGGAACGTATGTTATCGCTTCAAAAACGTCGTCATTATAACACCTTATAGCACCGGTAAATGCCCAATCGGATTCGGTTACACCGTGAATATGCTCGTGATAGTATGAGTTCAATTCGGTAACATATCTGTCGTCAACATTAAAAATCGCAACCTTGCAGCCGTTAGGAGCCTCTTCTTTTAATTCGTCGGCGATGGTTGCCACTGTTCCTACAACACGCATATCCGCTTCGGTCGTTGCACGGTAATCCGCAATTTCAGAAACCGCACAAATGCAGAAAACAAGTGCCACACAAGAACTGATTACTGCTATTCCATGTTTTTTATTACGGGTGATCAACCTTATCAGCACATCAATTAAAAGTGCAATACCCACAAAGCTTGGTACTGTGCCACGGAACGAGAACCACGGATTTTCAATAATGAAAAACGGAGCAAGCGGTGCAATAACCAAAAGCAATCCGATGACTATAGGAAGCAATATTCTTCCGTAACCTTTTACAGAATGTTTTTTAAATGCAACGTAGCCAAAAAAAGCACAACCGACAAGTAACAGAATGCAATAAAGCCATGCGCCGTCACTGATTATTCGCATCACTCCGCGAATAAATCCGTAAACAAAAGTATAATAACCTCCGCCAAGGAATGCCGACTTTAACTGTTCAAGCAAACTCGGCAAAAACGCATCAAAATAATAAGCACTTCTTGGAAGAATTATACTTCCTCTTCCGGCGTAAAGGATACTATCCGAATGAATGCTTGTAACTAAAAAGTACAATGCTGCACAAAAAATACAACCGAATGAAAAAATCCATCTGCCATTGCTCTTTTTCACATAGATAAGACCAATTAAAACATTTAATGTGCAGGAGAGAACGGCGGTTTGCTCGTAAAAACAAAAAGTAAGAAACTGTAGCAAAAGTGCGAAAACCATTTCGCTTTTTCTTCCGTTCTCCAGAAATTTCACAAGCAGCGAAGCAGAAAGCGCCGCAAAAAACATTCCAGGAATTATACGTGTTGATGCACTCATCCAATACGTGCCCTCTATACCGAGTGGCAAAAGTGCATATACTATAATGAAAAATTTAGATGTACCAAAAAGTTTTTCAAATATTTCTTGAAACTTGACCGCCGAAAATGCATACAACGCGCTCAATATCAAAACACCTACTATTGCACAAGGCCACAGCCACGACCACAACGTGATGTCGAGAATTCCTGCAAGCGGACGTGCACCAAGCAACCCAAGCCTTTCTACTAAATAAAAGAAACTGCCTTGCGGAGCATAATTATGATGCTGAATATAATCGTCAAGTTGAGGAAAATATTCAAATCCAAAATATAAAAAGCGAATTGAGATCAAAAAGAAAATAGCAAGAAAAAGAGAGATAATATCTCTCTTTTTCTCTTTGTTCATATAAGCATAAAGTCTGTTCATAGAAATCCTCGATTATCATAACAAAATGCTAATAACTCCAAAGGTCAAAACACTGACAATAATCCCTGCCGTAAGTACTCCGGCGAAAATAAAAGGAAGTGCTTTTTTCATTCTCATATTCAAAAGAGCCGCTATAAGTGCTCCCGTCCAAGCGCCTGTACCGGGTAGAGGAATCGCTACAAACAAGAACAATCCCCAAGTTGCGTATTTAGTAACCTTAGAGGAATGCTTATCAGCCTTCTTTTCAACCCAAACAGCTATTTTATCCAAATGCTTAATACCTTTCATCCAATTAAGCACTCCTCTTATAAACAAGAGGATAATCGGAACAGGAAGCATATTTCCTATAACGCTGATTATGTAGCAAGGCCAGAAGCCAAGTCCCATTCCCTGTCCTATCGGAATCGCTCCACGCAACTCTATAATAGGAATCATAGAAATTATAAATGTACAGAGTTCAGCGCCTACAACATTATACAGAAACTCGCTGATCGCAACACTCAAATTATCAAACATTTTTCCACACCTTAAGTTTTAATACAATACCATTGTACAGCCTATATGATAAAAAATCAAGACTGTATATCAAATACTCCCCCAAGCTTTATAAAAATAAATCCAAGTGCCAAAGCCATAATTACTATTGCAACAAAAGAAACAATTATTGAATTTTTATTCAATTTCGATTTCTGCTCGTTTTCTCCAAAAAGTCTTGTATTCTTAAGTGCTAAAGAAATCGGCTTATAAAGCAACATCACAAGAGAAGCATTTAATACACCTTTAAAGAGATTAAAAGGAAGCAAAAGAGGTATTATCATTCCTTCGATGGCTTGAACAGTCATCCCTCTTGAAGCCATAAAGTATGGAGTAATAACAAGATTCGCTGCAATCATTACAACGACCATTGAAAGCACCGCACATACCAAGGCAAATACCGCATTCACAAGCGATTTCTTGTATGTATATATAAGTGAGGCAACTGCCGAAAATGCAGCAGAACCCAGAAAATTCATAATAAATCCGTATACTCCGGTGTCGCTGCCGAAGAAAAGCTCCAACAAAGATACCAAAAACGACATTACTATGCCCGCAAGCGGACCAAAATACAACGCTCCGATTGTCAAAAAGGCATCCTTAATATCCAAAGTTAAAAATTGTACCTTTATAGGCAGAATCAAACTGGATATATATGCAACGGCAATGAATACCGCCATTGCTACAAGTTTAAAAATGCGATTACTGTTTTTTGTCATTTTATCCTCCTTAATTGCGGAGAAAAAATAAAAAATCCCCATCTGTGAGGGGAAGTCCGCTATAAATATAGCTAATTTATCTTTTCTCATCCAGACTTTACTGTCGGTACGGGAATTTCACCCAGTTCGGCACTTTCGTGTTAGCGGACTATAACCGCCGGTATGGAATTTCACCATTCCCCAAAGATATTTATAATATTATATTCAAAACGGAGAGAGCCGAAGCTCTCTCCGTTTGAACAAACAGTCTAAAAATTATCCCTTGATTTCGGTAACAACGCCCGAACCAACAGTTCTACCACCCTCACGGATAGCGAAACGGAGACCCTCTTCGATAGCGATAGGAGTGATAAGTTCAACATCCATGTTTACGTTATCGCCGGGACGGCACATGTCAGTGCCTTCGGGAAGCTTGATTGTACCGGTAACGTCAGTAGTTCTGAAGTAGAACTGAGGACGGTAACCAGTGAAGAAAGGCTTTTGACGGCCACCCTCTTTTTCAGTAAGTACGTAAACCTGACCTACAAACTGAGTGTGGGGGTTGATGGAACCGGGCTTACAGAGAACCTGACCACGCTCGATCTCGTTCTTCTGAATACCACGAAGAAGAGCACCAATGTTGTCACCAGCCTGAGCTTCGTCCATGAGCTTATGGAACATCTCGATACCGGTAATAACAGTCTTCTTCTTTTCGTCGGAAAGACCAACGATTTCAACTTCTTCAGACATGTGGAGAGTACCTCTCTCTACACGACCGGTAGCAACAGTACCACGGCCGGAGATGGAGAATACGTCCTCGACAGGCATAAGGAAGGGCTTGTCAGCCATACGGTCAGGAGTAGGAATGTAAGAGTCTACAGCATCCATGAGCTGCTTGATAGGTGCATATACTGCATCATTTGCATCGGTGGAAGTGGAGGTAAGAGCCTCACGAGCAGAACCACGGATAATCGGAATATCGTCACCGGGGAACTCGTACTGAGAAAGGAGATCACGGATTTCCATTTCTACGAGGTCAAGAAGTTCAGCATCGTCAACGATGTCGCACTTGTTCATGAATACAACGATTGCAGGAACGCCTACCTGACGAGCAAGAAGAACGTGCTCGCGGGTCTGCTGAAGAGGACCGTCAGTACCAGCAACTACGAGGATAGCGCCGTCCATCTGAGCAGCACCAGTAATCATGTTCTTAACGTAGTCAGCGTGGCCAGGGCAGTCAACGTGAGCGTAGTGACGGTTAGCAGTCTCATACTCAACGTGACGGGTGTTGATCGTGATACCTCTTGCTCTCTCTTCGGGAGCGTTGTCGATCTGGTCGTATGCCATGAACTCAGCACCGTTACCAAGAGAAAGGTACTTGGTGATTGCAGCGGTGAGAGTGGTCTTACCGTGGTCAACGTGACCTACGGTACCGATATTAACATGGGGTTTGGTTCTTTCAAACTTTTGCTTTGCCATTTTTAATATCCTCCTAAAATATAAAAATTATTTTTGTTTTTGTTTTTGTTTTATATGTCGGCTATGCCGAAATATTTAAATTAGTTGTTCTTGCCTCTGGTCTTGATAATTTCTTCCTGAATATTCTTAGGAACTTCAGCAAAGTGAGAGGGTTCCATAGCGTAAACACCACGACCCTGAGTTCTGGAACGAAGGTCAGTTGCATAACCGAACATTTCAGAAAGAGGAACGAATGCAAGAACTTCCTGTGCACCGTTAACCTGCTCCATAGACTGGATCTGACCACGGCGAGAGTTAATGCCGCCCATTACATCACCGAGATAATCATCGGGAGTTGTAACGGTAACCTTGGTAATAGGCTCTGTGAGTACAGGATCTGCAAGTCTCATAGCTTCCTTGAAAGCCATTGAGCCGGCAATCTTAAATGCCATTTCGGACGAGTCTACTTCATGATAAGAACCATCATAAAGAGTAACCTTAACGTCAACAACATTGTAGCCTGCAAGTACACCGGTCTGCATAGCACCCTGAATACCTGCATCAACAGCGGGAATGTATTCCTTGGGAATAGCACCGCCGGTTACAGCATTAACGAATTCATAGCCCTTACCGGGTTCGTTAGGCTCGATAATGATCTTAACGTGACCGTACTGACCGCTACCACCAGACTGTCTCTTGTACTTGGTTTCGTGGTCAACCTTCTTGCGGATGGTTTCCTTGTAAGCAACCTGAGGATTACCTACATTTGCTTCAACCTTAAACTCACGGAGAAGTCTGTCTACGATAATTTCAAGGTGAAGCTCGCCCATGCCGGCGATAATGGTCTGACCGGTCTCTTCATCGGTATAGGTTCTGAAGGTCGGGTCTTCTTCTGCGAGCTTCGAAAGAGCAATGCCCATCTTTTCCTGACCTGCCTTGGTCTTGGGTTCGATAGCAACACTGATAACAGGTTCCGGGAACTCCATAGACTCAAGGATAATCTTGTTTTTCTCATCACAGAAGGTATCACCGGTAGTTGTATTCTTAACGCCTACAACTGCAGCAATATCACCGGAGTAACAAACATCAATATCCTTACGGTCATTAGCATGCATCTGAAGAATACGACCGAAACGTTCACGAGCACCCTTGGATGAGTTGTAAACCGCACTACCGGCTTCAATCATACCAGAGTAAACTCTGAAGAAGCAGAGCTTACCAACAAACGGGTCGGTCATGATCTTGAACGCAAGTGCAGAGAAAGGAGCACTATCGTCAGCAGGTCTCTCATCCTCTTCCTCTGTATCAGGATTTACACCCTTAATAGCAGGAATATCAAGAGGAGAAGGCATGTAGTCGATAACTGCATCAAGCAATTTCTGTACACCCTTGTTCTTATATGAAGTACCGCAGCAAACGGGAACGATCATATTAGCGATAGTTGCCTTACGAATAGCAACCTTGAGCTCATCAACAGTAATTTCTTCATCGTTGAAGAACTTGTCCATAAGAGCATCATCAGTAGCTGCTACGTTTTCTACAAGGCTTGCACGGTATTCATTTGCGAGGTCTACCATGTCCTCGGGAATAGGCTCAGTACGCATATCCTTACCAAGGTCATCATAGTAAACAGTTGCCTCCATGGTGAGGAGGTCGATGATTCCCTTAAACGTCTGTTCCTTACCGATAGGAAGCTGAATCGGAACGGGGTTAGTGTGAAGTCTGTCCTTCATCATCTGAACTACGCGATAGAAATCAGCACCGGTAATGTCCATCTTGTTGATGTAAGCCATACGGGGAACATGATACTTATCAGCCTGTCTCCACACGGTTTCAGACGGAGGCTCAACGCCGCCCTTTGCACAAAGAACTGTTACAGAGCCGTCGAGTACACGAAGTGAACGCTCAACTTCTACAGTAAAGTCAACGTGGCCAGGGGTGTCGATAATATTGATTCTGTTATTCTTCCAGAAACAAGTGGTAGCCGCGGAAGTAATTGTAATACCGCGTTCCTGTTCCTGTTCCATCCAGTCCATCGTAGCTGCACCTTCGTGAGTCTCGCCGATACGGTGAGTCTTACCGGTGTAGAACAGAATACGTTCGGTGGTGGTGGTTTTGCCGGCATCAATGTGAGCCATGATGCCGATGTTACGAGTCCGCTCAAGCGGGTATTCTCTTGGCATATTTAGTCTCCTTTAAATCCGGCTTAATATCTGTAATGTGCAAAAGCCTTGTTAGCTTCAGCCATCTTGTGAGTATCTTCCTTCTTCTTGAATGCTCCGCCTGTGCTGTTCTTAGCATCAAGGATTTCGCCGGCAAGTCTTTCAGCCATAGTCTTTTCGCTACGGTTTCTGGAATAAGCGGTGATCCAACGGAGACCAAGAGTCTGTCTTCTTTCAGCTCTTACTTCCATAGGAACCTGGTAGGTAGAACCGCCGACACGGCGAGCCTTAACCTCAAGCACAGGCATGATGTTTTCAAGAGCTGCAGTAAATACGTCGAGAGCATTTTCGTTTGCCTTAGCTGCTACGATTTCAAATGCATCGTAAACGATCTTCTGTGCAACGCCCTTCTTACCATCCAGCATGATGTTGTTGATAAGCTTGGTTACAAGCTTGGAGTTGTACACGGGATCCGGCAATACATCTCTCTTGGAAATTTGACCTCTTCTAGGCACTTTCCTTCCCTCCTTCACAAAAAATGAATCTCATCGGTACTCGAATTTGATAATCCGTAAGCGCTCGTCCAAGGTGTGTATTATAAGCTGTACATAAACATTTATATTACGCACTCGTTTGACGGCACGAACTGTACCATACTTTTAATAAGCTGACGCTTATTTCTTAGGACGCTTTGCGCCATACTTGGAACGGCTCTGGTTGCGGTTTGCAACGCCCTGAGCATCCAAAGTGCCGCGAATGATGTGGTAACGGCAACCAGGCAGGTCACGAACTCTTCCGCCTCTGATAAGTACAACAGAGTGCTCCTGAAGATTGTGTCCAATACCGGGAATATAGGTTGTAGCTTCCATACCGTTGGTAAGTCTTACTCTGGCGATCTTACGCAGTCCCGAGTTAGGCTTCTTAGGTGTGGTAGTTGTAACCTTTGTGCACACACCGCGCTTCTGGGGTGCACTGAGGTCGATAGCCTTGTTCTTGAGAGTGTTGAAACCCTGCTGAAGAACAGGAGACTTTGACTTGTAAGGCTTCTGTGCACGGCCATTCTTAACGAGCTGGTTAAAGGTTGGCATACTTCTCCTCCTTCTTTAAAATATAAGTGTTTATATACGGCATCGAAGGTTTTTTGAGTCCTTACGAGGCAGTATGTACTTTGGAAATACACATTCGTAGCCAAAATACAATCAATTATAGCATTTCCTATAAAATTTGTCAATAGGTAAATTTTATTATTTAAGGTGTTTTTATAATTATTTGCCCGACAAACGAAATTTATGCTAAAAGCAGCCGCCTGACCCGGCGGCTGCTTTATTTCAAGGAATCATTTTTATAAGTTTGATTATATCAATTAGTGTTATTTGCCCGTCGCCGTTCATGTCGGCTGTCGAATCGCAATTATTGATAACTGCATTCAAAACCATCAATACGTCTACAACATCAAGAACACCGTTTCCGTTTTCATCACCAATCTGTGGAATGTCTGCTACGACATTTTCTCCGCAATCAACGCAAAGTCCAACTTTGCTTCCTACAGTGCCAACACCGGCAGGCTTTTGGGCAATCCAATTCTCCACATTATGCACATGCTGAACATACTGCTCAAACGGAATGCCGTTTTCCTGTGCATATATTTCCGCACAACTGTCAAAGTCGCCGTAAATAGTGAGTTTTTCGCATTCACCAAAAGCATTTTCTGAAATTTCAATAACATTTTGATGAATAACTATTTCGTCAAGTTCACTACAGCGAGAGAAGGCAGAGTATTCGATGCTTTCAAGTGAATCGGGTAGCGAAACGCTTGTCATAGAGTCACACTCCGCAAGCATACCGGCTGATATTTCTGTAACACCTTCCGGTATAGCAATTTCTTTAAGTGCTGCACATCCGCAAAACGCATTTTCTTCAATAGAAGTCAAGGTGTTCGGCAATGTAACATCTGCAAGTGTATCGCATCCTGCAAAAGCACCATATCCAATCGTTGTCACACCGCTAGGAATAACAACATTGCTCATAAATTCACAATCTCTGAACGCTTCTCTGCCTATAGTTTCAAGGCATCTAGGTAAAGACACGTTCTCAAGGCGGCTGCATCCTGCGAAAGCATTTGTCCCAATGTTCACAAGTGTAGCAGGAAATTCTACCTTTTCAAGAACACTGTGACCGTAGAACGCATAATCACCTATACTTTTCACTCCGCTTGGTACCGTGTATGTATTAGGTTCAAGACCGTACGGAATACGCACAAGTGTAGTTTTATCTTTCGAAAACAGCACACCGTCTACAGAAGCATACGCAGCATTACCGGCACCTACGTTTATTTCTTCAATCGGCGACTGTGCAAAAACATATCCGTCAATGCACTCAAGAGAATCGGGCAAAGTTATAGTTTTCAAATTATGGAGAGATGAAAATGCATCACCTTTAATCTCCGTTATTCCCTCGCCGAATATAATGCTCTTGATATCGGAAGCATGCTCTTTCCAAGGAGCAGACCACATTGTGCCGTAAACCTTTCCGTTTCCGACAACTTGCAGTTGCCCTGCACTGTCAAGAGACCACGCAAAGCCCAGATAGGTATTTCCCTCGGCTATAATGGTAATATCACGTTTTGTTATGCCGCCACAAATCACGCAGGTACCGTTCTCAACTTGAATGCTATAATCAGCAGTCCAATCATAGACGCATGCGTGTTCTTGCATAGTTGAAAATGCAATATTATTCGCTGCTGCATAATTCGAAGCCGCAGAGTTTGCATCGCCATACATTTTCAGATTATCAAAGCTGATAAATGCATCACTTTCAATATTTGTAACGTTCAAAGGCACAACAAGCATTTCCAGTGAAGCTCCGCTTGCAGTGAATTTCAAAGATTCATCGCCAAAAGCATTACCGATGTGCTGTACTTCATCCGGTATGGTATACACCGCACCGTGCGAAGCCGGATAACATAAAAGTTCGTTCATATTTTTACTAAAAAGCACACCGTCAAGACTACAAAAGTAATTGTTATCCGCACTCACGTTAACATCTTTAAGATTGTACGCATTATTAAATGCCCCCGAACCGATTGCCTTTACAGATGCAGGTACGAAAACATCGGAAATACCGCTGGAGAAAAAGGCTTTTTCACCGATGCTCTCGAGATTTCGAGAAAGAATCACCGATTTCATTGGACAAAATGAAAATGCTCCGTTATCTATTTCAGTCACATTATCAGGTATTGTAACATCACGAAGACCGCTTGCGGAAAATGAGTATTCGCCTATACGCTTAAGAGTACTCGGGAGATTAACCGAAACCAATCGTCTTTCATTCGTGAAAGCATAGTCGCCGATTTCTGTAATTCCCTCACCAACGATAACACTTGTAATCAAGTCTACATCATGCCAAGGTGCATAAACGCCGTTTAAAAGATCGTAATTCGGTATAGCACCGCCACCATAAAGTGAAAGTGTACCGTCTTTTGTAAGTGTCCAAAGAATGCTATTTGTACAAGTGCCAAAAGAAATCTCGTTCTTCCCTATCGGAAACCCCACGTTTTCCGAACATGAAGTACATTCAGCAACGTGAAGCCATACAGATTTATCAGTCGTCCATTCATCAAAAGTATGTACGTGTTCTGCAGAAAACGCAGAAAGGGGAAAAAGCGACATGACAAGCAGAATAGCAATATTTAAGCAAACAAGTCTTTTAAACATCGGTTGTCTCCTTATTTTGAACTATAATTATATTAGCATAACACTAAATAAAACACAACACTAAAAAATCAAGAACAAAAATCTTTGATAGAAACACCGTGATTTTTGTAATGTTTCAGTACTCTTGAAAAGCAAAAGTCGCACATCATTACGACGTGCGACTTTGTTAATATTTTACTGTGCTCCAACATCAGTTTCTTCAGCACCGATGATAGTTTCACCGGCAGTAGGAACAACCTCAATGGAATTGTATTTTGCAAGACCGGTTCCTGCAGGAATCAACTTACCGATAATAACGTTTTCCTTAAGGCCCTGAAGATGGTCAACCTTACCGCGAATAGCAGCTTCAGTAAGAACCTTTGTGGTTTCCTGGAAGGATGCCGCACTGAGGAAGGACTCTGTAAGAAGTGCCGCCTTGGTAATACCAAGAAGCATGGGCGAGCCTTCAGCAAGGCGAAGCTCAGCTTCACCGGCATCAATGCGTGCCTGGATCTTTTCGTTTTCCTCAACAAACTCAGGTACGTCTACGGTTGTACCAACGAGCATATTAGTGTCACCGGGTTCATCAACCTTAATCTTTCTGGTCATCTGACGTGCGATGATTTCAATGTGCTTATCGTTGATTTCTACCGCCTGAAGACGGTAAACTCGCTGTACTTCACGGATAATGTAGTCATAAACAGCTTCAATACCGTTAGTCTTGAGAATATCAGCAGGAGCCTTGTTACCCTCTGTCAAAGACTGACCGATAAGAACGTGCTCGCCTTCCTCAACGATAATTCTGGTACCGAAAGGAATGGGATATGCAAATTCTTCACCGGTTTCATCACTTGTTACAACAACATTACGCATGTTCTTGCTCTCTGTCATGTGTACAAAGCCGGTCGCCTCAGAAATGATAGCAGCCTTCTTAGGACGGCGTGCTTCAAGAAGTTCTTCAACTCTGGGAAGACCTTGAGTAATATCGGAACCTGCGATACCGCCGGTATGGAAGGTTCTCATCGTAAGCTGTGTACCGGGTTCACCGATAGACTGAGCAGCGATAATACCTACCGCTTCACCAACGTTAACTTTCTTACTGGAAGCAAGGTCAGCGCCATAACAATGTGCGCAAACGCCACGCTTTGCCTTACAACGGAGAATAGAACGAACGTATACCTGCTCAACTTTACTCTTGCCGACTGCCTTAGCCTGATCCTCGGAAATGAGATCGCCCTCGTTTACGAGAACCTTACCGGTTTCGGGATCGATAACGGTTTCAAGCGAGTAACGGCCAATGAGTCTATCGGAAATAGGTTCAATAACCTCATCGCCATCCTTGATATCACAAACATAGATACCGTTGGTAGCACCACAGTCGTCCTCACGAATGATAACCTGCTGCGAAACGTCAACAAGACGACGTGTAAGATAACCGGAGTCCGCTGTACGAAGTGCAGTATCCGAAAGTGACTTACGTGAACCTCTTGCACCGATAAAGTACTCGAGGTTGTTAAGACCTTCACGGAAGTTGGACTTGATCGGGATCTCCATAGTCTTACCGTTAGTAGCAAACATAAGACCACGCATACCTGCGAGCTGACGAAGCTGGCTGGCGTTACCACGGGCACCGGAGTCAATCATCATCTTGATGGAGTTGAACTTGTCAAAACCGTCCGAAAGTGCAGTTGTAACATCGTCGGTAGTCTGTTCCCAAATCTTGATAACGTTGTTATAACGTTCTTCATCGGAAAGTTCACCATTCATAAAGTGTTCGGTAACAACGCTTACCTTCTTCTCTGCTTCAGCAACCTTGGTATACTTTTCAGGCGGAATCTTCATATCGTAAACCGAAATAGAAATACCGCTCTTTGTAGAATACTTGAATCCGGTTGCTTTGATGTTATCAAGCATTTCGGCGGTAACTGTAATACCGTTAACCTTGATACAGTCATCAATTATCTTACCGAGCTGTTTCTTCTTTACAACGAACATAACCTCAAGATCAAGGCAATGTTCAGGAACAGTTCTGTCAACGTAGCCGAGATTCTGAGGAATCTGCTTGTTGAAGATCAAGCGTCCGAGAGTAGCATCAATAATTCTGGATACCTTCTCGCCGTCAATCTCCTTTTCAACACGAACACGGATAGGAGCATGAAGACCGAGCTGGCCGTTAGCATAAGCCATCTCCGCTTCATCCATATCACGGAATACTCTGCCTGCACCGATTTCATTTTCGTTAGTCATGGTGAGGAAGTAGGAACCGAGAATCATGTCCTGAGAAGGAACAGTAACCGCACGGCCGTCAGCAGGCTTAAGCAGGTTGTTAGCGGAAAGCATAAGGAATCTCGCCTCAGCCTGAGCCTCTGCGGAAAGCGGTACGTGTACTGGCATCTGGTCACCGTCAAAGTCGGCATTAAATGCGGTACATACAAGAGGATGAAGCTTAATTGCTCTACCCTCTACGAGTACAGGCTCGAATGCCTGAATAGAAAGTCGGTGAAGTGTAGGCGCACGGTTAAGAAGTACGGGGTGTTCCTTGATAACGTTTTCAAGAGCATCCCAAACCTCGGGATATACCTTATCAACCTTCTTCTTTGCTTCCTTGATATTAGCAGCCTTCTGTGTTTCAACAAGACGCTTCATTACAAAAGGCTTGAAAAGTTCAAGTGCCATTTCCTTAGGAAGACCGCACTGGAAGATCTTAAGGTCGGGACCTACAACGATAACAGAACGTCCGGAATAGTCAACACGCTTACCAAGCAGGTTCTGACGGAAACGTCCCTGCTTACCGCGAAGCATTTCGGAAAGCGACTTAAGCGCACGGTTAGAAGGACCTGTTACGGGTTTGCCGCGACGGCCGTTGTCGATAAGTGCGTCAACCGCTTCCTGAAGCATACGCTTTTCGTTACGTACGATGATTTCAGGTGCACGAAGCTCCATGAGCTTCTTAAGACGGTTATTTCTGTTGATAACACGGCGATACAAATCGTTAAGGTCGGATGATGCAAATCTACCGCCATCGAGCTGTACCATTGCACGGAGTTCGGGAGGAAGCACGGGAACAACATCAAGAATCATCCACTCAGGACGGTTGTTCGACTGACGGAATGCTTCAACAACCTCAAGACGCTTAATAATCTTGAGTTTTTTCTGACCGCTTGCAGTTTCGAGTTCTTCACGGAGTTCCTTTGAAAGCTGCTCAATATCTATCTCGGAAAGGAGTTCCTTGATAGCTTCAGCGCCCATACCTACACGGAAGTCATCCTCGTAACGCTCATACCAGTTGTT
>JAZQEH010000046.1:0-35087 GCA_045538895.1 Eubacteriales bacterium | reverse complement strand
CGTGCCTACAGTCGTATCACCCGAAACGATAATTGTACCGCCGTTTTCAAGTGCCGCTACTGCAGACGCAATATCGGTATACACATGCTCACCCGTAGTCACACCCGTACCGTCAAGGTAAACTGTTGTCGGAGCAGGTGCACTTGAGATCTCTCCCAATGAATATACTCCGTTTTCGACTACTAATTTATAGCCGTCAGGAATAATTGCAGTTGGCTCTGCACTGAGTGAGGTAGCAGTTACCGTGCCAAGTCCCGTAAGGTCGATAGTGATGCTGTCCGCCGTAACCGTACCTGCATTTGCACCGCTATAGAGTTTTACAGTAGAGGTACCGTTGAACGTACCTGCAACGTTTCTGCCTATCGTGCCAACGGTTCCTCCATATATTTCAATAACGGGATTGCCGTTAAACGTACCGCTTGAATTTCCCCCGTATATACGGCGGATGTCGCCGCTCTTTACAACAATGTGCGGATTGCCCGTTGTTGTTGCACTTGCCGCTCCGCCATAAATGGAAAGAAAATAATTACCCGCCTTTTCGCAGACAACGTTTTCACCTATTGTAAGATTGTATCCACGCATTATAACGCTGCCGTAGCTTGCGGATGTGTTACCGTTAACAAGCGTGATGTTTTCGAATTCAACATTGTTAAAGAAGTTGACTGCTCGTGCTACTGTAAGCTTTGCACCGTTTGCGCCGACAAATTTAAGGTCGCCGCCAACAGGATCGAGAGTAACGCCTTTAGTAGTGGTTCCGATAGCGGTATCGCCGCAAACTATAACAGTACCGCCGTTTTCGAGTGCATCCACCGCCGTCTTGAAGTCGGTATATGCTCCATCGGTTTTTCCCGTGCCGTCAAGATAAACGGTAGGAACCGCTTCTTCTGTAGCAAAAGCAGACAGGGTAAATACTGCACAAAGCAGTACCGTGATGAAAAGCAAAAATTTCTTATCCATTTTTGTCCTCCTTGAAAATATTCTATATAAATATACTCGGGAAAAGTCATCGCTTAACATTCGGAGTAGCGACAATTCCGTTCCTTTGCCCGTTGTATATGCTGTTTTCCGCAGCCACCTTGCCGCCTACAATTACAAAGTTCAGCCCCTCAGCTCTTGCAGAGCAGTTATTGTAATCAGCTTTATCTATAATCTTTTCCGCATCGAAAATACAGATGTCCGCATCATACCCTTCCTTTATTACACCCTTATTTGAAAAGCCGTATACATGGGCAGGAAGAGATGTGATCTTGCGTATCATTTCAGGTAACGAGGTCACGTTTCTTTCTCTTACGTATCTGCCAAGCACCCTTGGAAACGTACCTACAAGCCTTGGATGAAAAGAGGTGCTTCTGCCGGCAACACCGGAATCCGTACACACCATCGAGCGTGCATGTGCAAGTACGGTTTCCACGTCCTGCTCGCACATTGTAAAATAGATAGCCTCCGTCTGTGTACTGTGCTGTATCATATCAAAAACGGTATCGTACAAATCCTTGCCGTGAAGCCTTGCCGCCTCCGGTACGGTAAGTCCTATGTACTGCGGATAACCGTTACACTTACTTATAACTACCCATGACAAGTCGCTCCCGCGTGACAGATCTTTTTCTCTGTTTATCGCCTTTATTCTCTCACGCAGCTCTTGCGATTCAAGATTTTTTCTTACCATGCCGCCCGCCTGATATTCCATAGGAACAAACCTTGCGGCAAGTCCTGTACTGCTTGCAATATACGGATATACGTCACAATAAATATCCGCTCCGGCGGCATTCGCCTCATCTATACGGCGTAAAGTTTCTTTTACCTTGCCGTGATTCCCTCTCCCTGCCGCTTTATGATGGGAAAGGATGCCCCTCGCTCCGGATTTGCAGATGATTTTTATAAACTCCTCTGCTGCCCCGACAAGTCCGTCACCCTCATCGCGTATATGTGCAGATACAAGTGCATTATTTTCAGCAGCAACCTTGGCAAGCTCTACAAGCTCCTCGGTTTTTGAATAGCATCCCGGCACGTATATAAGACCGAGCGAAAGACCGATTGCACCGTGCTTAATACTTTCACGGAGCATATCTTTCATACTTTCAAGTTCATCCTTTGTCGGTTCCCTGTTCTCGGTACCAATCACCGTGCGTCTGAGATTGCCGTGGCCGACAAACATTGCAATATTTGCACCCTGCGGAACATTTTCCGCAACGTTCATAAAGCTCTCTACACTGCGATATATGTCGGTATTAAAGCCGTATCCGCCCACGGGAGCCTTTTTTGAAGCCGGAATGTACGGTCGCGGTGCCACACTTCCGCCACACATTCCCGAAATTACAGTAGTAATTCCCTGCTCAACCTTTTCCTTTTGCTCGGGATAGGAAAGAATATTCTCGTCGGCATGACTGTGTGAATCAAAGAATCCGGGTGTTACGGTAAGTCCTGCCGCATCAATCTCTCTCTCTGCTCCGGTAAGCCCTTTGGCTATTTTCAGTATCTTTCCGTCCTTTATCGCAATGTCGGAAACGTATTCGGGTGAGAGAACTCCGTCTATTATCCTTCCGTTTTTAATTATCAAATCATACATAAATAAAGTTCCTCAATCAGATTTATATTTTTCAAGCCACTTGTTACTGAAGAACCGTGCTGTAAAAAACACCGTACGCACTATCCAGTCTGCAAACATTGCATACCATACTCCGCTAAGACCAAGATCAAGCCATAATACGAGAATATAACTCAGTGCCACCCGACACAGCCACATAGACAGCATGGATACTGCCGTAGTATAGCGAACGTCGCTCGCCGCACGAAAAACATATGGCATGATAAAGGAGAGCGGCCAGAATACTATCGTCATAGCACTGTAAATAAGAATAAGACCGTGCGCAAGCATACTTGCTTCTGCCGAAAGACCGTACAGACCAATCAGCGGCTTTGAAAGCAGAATGAGCAGAACAGACATTGCCGTAAGCACCGCATATCCCGTCCCCAGCAAGGTTTTCGCATACTTTTTCGCCTGCTTGCTCTCGCCCGCACCAATGCATCTGCCAACTACGGTAACCACACAAAGACCAACCGCATGTCCCAGCGCATCCACTAAAGAAGCAAGCTGTTGTCCTGCGACATTAGCGGCAATCGCCGCTGTTCCCAAAGACGAAACAAGGCTCTGCGTAATAAGCTTTCCAAATTGGTACATGCCGTTTTCTACTCCGCTTGGCACGCCTATGTACAAAATTTTACGTAACATCGAAAAATCCGGACGGTAACGAAACGGCTCCTCGATATAAACGGAATATTTTGGGTTACAGCAAAGAACCGTGTTTACCACCGCACCAAGTGCAACGGAAACAAGCGTTGCAACAGCGGCTCCAACCACGTCAAGCCGAAATCCGTAAATTAAAACTGCGTTGCCGATAATGTTGACGCTGTTTGTTCCGAGAGCTATATATAATGTGATTTTGGTATTTCCCGTTGCACGGAAAATCGCAGCACCGCTGCCGCTCAATGCAACAAACGGGTAACTGAGTGCAGTAATAAAAAAATAACTCTCGGCACACGCCATGACATCTGCCTCTACCTTGCCGAAGAACAGTGAAAGCAACGGTTTTCTGAACACAAGAGCGAAAAACGTAATAAGCACCGACAGCAAAAAGGTCAGATAATACAGTTGTTTTGCCGCCTCTTTTGCCGCCTTGTAATCCTTTTGCCCAAGAAGCTGCGAGCACACTACCGTACCCCCTGTTGCAAGTGCGGTAAAAATAATATTCAGCAACAAATTTACAGGTACAACAAGCGAAACGCCGGAAACTGCCGCTTCTCCCGCACTTGATACCATCACAGAATCAAGCATGCCCACCGTTACAACAAGCAACTGTTCAATCAAAAGCGGCAGAAGAATTTTTATAAGCTTATTGCGAGTAAACACATAATTACCTCGTGAATTCAATACTTATCTATTTTTATTTTAGAACTCACAGTAAAAATTTTCAATGGAGAATTTTTTTGTAAATTAAAACGAGTTTTTTTACCTATTGAAATTGCGGCAAATTTATGATACCATCATAAAAAAGAGGGGGGATAAACGTGCCGATTTTTTTGTATAATGAAGCTAAAAAACCAAGCTCTGCATATCGCATGGAAATCTACAACGGAATGACACGTGAATTTGCTAAACGCCGCATAAAGTATTTTTTCATTTCCTCTCCTGAAGAATTAAAGGAACATCTTAAAAAATACAACGAATCCGACTCATCACTCGTACTGTTCCCTACAAGCGAAAAAATGCGCAAGCATATGTTTGACATTTTCAGCGAATTCAACATTTACAAGATAATATTTGCAAAGCAGGACGTCCATACCGCAACCAGTGATTTCAGTTCCGTTACGTGCAATTTCCAAGAGGATATGAAGCTCGCCGTTGCCCACCTTAAAGAAAAGGGCTGTAAGAAAATCGTTCTTTTCAATGCGAACTCCAACGGAAACCATGATAAGGCGCGCATCGAGTCATACAAGCAGCACATTTATCACGACCCACTGATTTTTTATGCAGACAAAACAATTTACCCCGTCCTTTTATCTCTGCTCAACTGCGAAGAGCGTATTGATGCCATAATCTGCAATAATGACTATACGGCATTTCACCTCATGCTTTTTTTGAACACAATCAATAAAAACTGGAATGACAAGCTGTTGGTGCTTAGCTTTGCAGATACTGCACTGTCAAGTCTTTGCTCGCCGTCGCTTTCCTCTGTTTCCTTAAACAACGTAAATGCCGGCAAAGAAATTGCTACCATACATAGCTTTATCAATAAAAGCAACCACGTTGCACACATGCATATCGTTATGAAAAATCACCTTTTTGCAAGAGAAACTACGCAAAATAGCAATCCGGAAGGAATTATATTTTCACAGCAGAAAAGATTCACCAAAGAGGAGCTTGCAAAGATTACCGCTTCAAGCAGAAAATGCATGTCACTTGAAAAACTGCTGATTTCATGCAGCAGTACAGACCTTAAGATAATTCACTGCCTCGTTCTTTCAAAAACCATAAACGAAATGCAAAGCCTCCTGTATTTGTCATGCGAGTCTATCAAATACCATATTAAAAAGTATAAATCCGCACTCGGCTTTTCAACTACCAAAGAGCTTTCCGAATGGTTGAGGCAATGGATAGACCCCATCAAGCTTGAGGAAACGTTGGGGAACAACAAAACATTCAAAAATAACCGATATTAATAACGTAAACTCCTGAAAACTCTCATCATTTTAAATTAATCATAACCCCTAAAATGGGCACTGAAAGTTCTGCACCGCATTACCATCAAAGGCAGCCGCACGTGAGCGGCTGCCTTTTTTGTAAAATAAAAAAGCCTCCCTTTCAGAGAGACTTTAATTAACAATGCGGCGATATTTATAATACTCTATATTGAAAAAGTCAAGATCTTCAATCAGCAAGCTTCCGTCTGCGAGTGCATCCCTAATTGGCTTTTCTGTGCCGTCTTTGTAATATACGATAACAACATCACTGCGGAGTGAGGGGAAAACATATTCATATTCTTCATCGGTATAAAAGACCTCTTCTGCATCCGGCTCTCCGCCTCTGTCGGAGTGATAGACTATATTTTGAATATACTTCGGCTCCTTATAATAACCGATGTTGTAAGCGTCAAGGTCAGCTATCGTAATAATACCTTTTGCCAACGCCTCCATGACCGTTTCTTCACTGCCATCCGAATACTCAACCACCACATACTCGCTGCGGATGCTTGAATATGAATAATAATACCTGTCATCCGCATAAAACCCCTGAAGTGCATCGCAGGTGACTATGTCGGAATTTACGGTTTTATCAATTATATTAACCACGGTTTTCTCATCGCTGTTCGTAATGCCGAGATAACCTATGCTCGTCACAGAATTTATCTGTAGCGGATAGCTTTCCATAACTAAGCCGTCAAAATAAACCTGTACAGTGTCGCCTGCAGAAAAACTGCTATAATCAATATTCAGTTCTTTTTGCGAAGAAATCCATGCTTCTCTTTCTTCTGTTATCCCCGATGTTTCGCTGTCAGTAATTTCAACAAGCATAGTGTTTCCCGAAACTTCAACAACTTTTGCTATAAAATGCGTTCCCGTAGCCGCAAGTCCTGTCTTGTCATTATTTGCAGTTGTTTCAGCAATAGAGTCATTTCGGCATGATACCAAAAGAGTGACAGAAAGCAAAACGCATAGAATTATGGCTTTTTTTCTCATAACTACCTCCGCTTGCATTTATAGTTTCACTTGTATGTCGAAAACTTCCTGAAAAATCCTCATATCCTATTGTAGCATGTAAATGATGCGTTTTTGAAAATATATAGGCATCGTCTACTTTATATAGTAAAACAAGGTTGCCGAAGCTGAAATGACCCAATCATGTCATTAGACATTTACACCGACAGGCAAGCATGATATAATAATTGTATTACAGACTATGAGGTTAACGACATGAAATTTAAAGCAGCGATATTCGATATGGACGGCACACTCATTGACTCTTTGATGCTGTGGGATGTGCTATGGTCTGCTTTCGGCGATAAATATTTAAACAATAAAAATTTCGAGCCTTCTCCCGAAGATAACAAGAAAGTGCGTACCCTAACTTTGAGAGATGCGATGGATTTGATTCATACAAATTATGGGCTCGGCGAAAGCTGTGAAGAATTATTAACACTTGCAAATAGCATCATGAACGACTTTTATGCTAACAAAGTTGAACTCAAAGACGGTGTTTTAGAGTTTTTAAAGCACTGTAAAGCGGCAGGTGTAAAAATGTGCATTGCCTCAGCAACCGCTCCCGACCTGTTAAGCACTGCTATCGAGCATCTCGGCATCGGTAAATACTTTGAAGCGATATTCTCCTGTGCAACAATCGGCAAAGGTAAAGAGGAGCCGGATATCTATTTGCACGCTTGTAAGTTCTTACAAGAAAAACCTTGTGAAACATGGGTATTTGAAGACTCGCTTACCGCTATTGAAACGGCTGCAAAAATCGGTATGCCAACTGTTGGTATATATGACCGTCACAATTTTGGACATGACAAAATCCGCAGTCTTGCCACCGAATACATAGCAGAAAATGAAACACTCTTAAAACTTATCAACAGATAGTAAAAGCATCAAGCCTTACGGCTTGATGCTTTTATTTTACTGCGATATTAACTTGAGTACTCTGATTACATCGACGAGACCTAATTTGCCGTCGCCGTTAAGATCTGCATTAGGCAAACTGATATCATTAAGCAGTGCTCTGATAATTACAAGAGCATCTGCAACTGTAACAATACCGTCACCGTCCACATCTCCTATAACTTTTTCTTCTGCATATACGATTTCCGCACTTACGGGAGTCATACAAAGTGCCTTGCCGGTTGCACTATAAACTTCTGATGCAGCAACATCAAGAATATAACTTCCATATGCAGTGGAATCAGCCACAGAATATGTTAAAACAAATGTTTCGTTAATTTCTCTATCTGTACCGCTCGTACTCATAACGGTGATAGAATATACGCCGTCTGCTTCATTGCCTGCAAACACAAGCTCTGCATTTTCGGGAAGTGCTGCATTTGCAAGCTCAAACCCCTCCGGAGCAGTAATACTTACAAGTGCCGCCGCAAATGTACCGGTAATATTTACATTTACACTTGCTTTCCCATCAGCAACCGACGCAGGAGTTGCTTTAACAACAAGATTTTCGCTGAGTGTTGTAAAGGTTTTCTCACATACAGAGCACTTAAAAGTACCGTCTGCATATGCAGTATAAATGTGCGTTGCTTCGTCGCAGGAATACTCATATTCTTCATCGTAGTATCTACCGCAAGTGCAGGAATAATGCTTTGTTCCTTTTTCTTTTGGAGTTGCCGCACGAGCTATACTCTCAACGTATTCGCACTCCTCGACAGCATTAGCCTCATAAATCTTAATTTCATCTGCCGCATCGACAAACTCACAAGGCGTATCAAGCGAAGGAGCAAAACCGTGCTCACCGTAGTTGATTTCAACATTAATAGCCGTACCGTTTGCCGCAAAATCGCCGAATGAATAGAAGGTAAACGGAATATCAATCATAAATGTTCTTCCGTCAGCCTTGGTGGAAACGTTGATTACAGTATTCTCGCAATTTCGGATATAGTAATTCGTAAGGATCGCAGAATTATCAAACAGATTAAGTGTTAAGTTTTTCTGTGAACCCTTAGATGTAGCATACGCCACGTTGAAATCACCGGTTCGTCCCTGATTTACCGTTGCTCTGCCGTAAAGATTTACTGTAGTTTCACAGTTTTTGGCTGTAGTAAGCTTATGCGAGCCCGATGTAGACATCGTATAAAGCACGCCGATATCTGCATTTGTGGCATTAAGTGTAGCGCTCTTATTTGCAGCATCTATATTATCAGCACCGAAAACACTTCCAAGATAAATGCGTGTATAGAAACGGTCTCTTGTAACCGTTCCGTCAAGCGTGCGTGCACGAGTTACATCTTCGGTAATTGTAAGTGTAGCCGCCCTTGCCTCGTTGTCACTCTCGGTTACGGGATATCCGCCAAGAACAACATAGGAATATGAATCACTTAACGAATAAACTCTTCCAAAGGTAATATCATTCCAATTTGCAACGATTGTATAACGCTTGCCGCCTGCAAATGTGATATCCTCAAAGTTTGTTTTGCCGCCGAGAGAAATTACAACATTTGCCGATGCCGTAAAGCCGCCGGGAACATATCCGTCATCTGCATCGTAGCCGACAAATGATATAGGCTTTGTATATGCAGGAAGTGCAACGTCTCCGTCAAGAGTGTAATTGGAAACTATTACAATCTTGCCACCAACATTTGCAATGCGCGTTACTGCTTCTGCAAGTGTCTTCACTGCTTTTTCTGCAGTTCTGCCATCATTTTTATCACTGCCGCTTGAAGATACATAAACTGCGGGAGCATCGGTCTGTTCCACTTTAGCACCGCAAGAATTGCAGACAAAGTAATACTTTTCGCCGTCATTATTCCAGACAAAACTATCTGCTACATGATTGTCGGCATTGGTAGCTTCGCCCTCTTTGGTCATATCATTGACAAGCTCTTGGCAATCATAGCAATACCAGGTATAAACAGCCTTCTCTGCACAGTTTGCCGACATAGTTTCCTGCCACTCGCCGTCAATATGCTCGCAAGCGGTAGAAGCGCCGCAATTGTCACAAATACCGTCTGAATTTGCATCCGGGTGCTCTCCGTTTACTTTGAGGCAGTAGCGTCTGTAAGGCTGAACGTTTGCCGCATCCGTGATAGTAGCCGCAAGCTCTTCTGCTCCGTCAATGCGTGCATCCGCATAAACATTTACCGTATAATTGCTTCCGCGATAGAGTACTGCGGTTTTGTCCAAAGTCGCTCCGCCTCGTACAACAATATCAATATCAAAGCGGCCTGTTGCATTGCTCGCATGGCTTATCGGGCAAAAACTTGCAATCTCATCTACGTCACCTTCAAAGATGAACGTTGCATTTACACCATCTCCGCCCTCGGAATTAAAACCTACTACAGCAAGAGTGCTTGTAATTTTAAGTGTATCATTCGGGTTAGTCTTACCAAGAACTACTTTGACTGTGCCGGAATATGCACCGCCGAGATAGCGGTTGGCACCTGCAATTCCGTGATACACACCTGAGCGTACAGTTACATCCGTGGAATATCCTGTAGCAGGAATATCGCTATTCGTGGCAGTTCCGTTTTCGTAGCCACCTACAAGATAAATACCTCCGCCCGAAACGGTGATGCCCTCTCCCATTACGATTTTGTGTTCCTGCGCCGCAATAAAGGGATTGCCGCTGTCCTTAAAGCAAATATGCTCAAACACCATCGGTCCATGCATTATGAAACGGGTATGCGTAATAAGCGTGCCGCCCGTTACAGTAATAGTACTTTCAAATTCTGGAGTATGATATTTTTCGGGAACCTCTGCGGTATCCAGAATTGTAACGGTTACGTCCTTACCCACAAGTGCCGCATACTGCATGGCATCGGTGAAGTTTTTGAAAGGATTTGCACTTGTACCAATCTGTGACGAAACGTTTCCTTTAAGCTCTGCACCGGTTTGTGAAACATAAACTGTGTCGAGGAGACTGTTGTCTGTATACGCTGCTGCATTACAATCCGAGCAGATATATGTAAGTGCACCGTTTTCAAGCGCCATAGTCAAAGTGCCGCTGTGATTATCTGCATCAATAGCAATTTCAATATCTCCGCTCACTTTGGTTTGGCAATCGGGACAAAATTCATATTTGCTGCCTACCGAAGCGCAAGTTGCTGCATTTTCAACAATCTCGTACTTGTTATCGTGCGCACAAGGAATGTCCTTGGCTCCGCACTTATCGCACACGCCGTTTACAAAATTATGTCCCTCTGTAAGCTTGACATCGCCGCAATAACAAGCGTACTTATGCTCTGCACCGCCTATAGCGCTGTATTTATAGTCATGTGTATGGAAGTTTTTAAGCTGCGGTACATAGCCATCAGCTACTACAAAGTTTTCGCCAAGTCCTGTGAGCGCGGCTGCTACGGTTGCATCTGCAACAAAAGTTTCACAGAGATTTGCATAGCAATCGCTCTCGGAGGTATATGAATCAGTAGTTGTGTAATAGCAATCGTTCATGTTACCGGCGGTATATGTCGCCTTGGAAATAACTCCTGCTATCGGACGAACATACGATGCCTTATCAGAAGTAACAGAACCGCTGTTAAAGCAGCGTGTTACCGTATATGCATAGTTCTTATTGTGTCCCCAGCCAAGAATACCGCCTGCGTATGCAGTTGTAGCATGAACGTTACCTGTGTTTATACAGTCCCGCACATAGCACTTACCGCCGGCACCTGTATATACTCTGAAAAATCCGACAATACCGGCTACGCCCTGTGTACCGTTAACAATACCATCGTTCCAGCATTTTTCAATAACAGTAGCACCGCTTGTCTGTGAGCTGAAGCCTACAATACCGCCACTGTAACGGGCACCTGTAATTGTACCTTCGTTTTTACAACCGCTTATAGTAGCGTTTAAAGAGCCTGGCTCAAGTCTGCCCACGATGCCGCCGACAGAGTCAACGCCGCTTACTGTACAGCGGTTTACACAGTTTTCTACAGTAATACTTGCGGCTGAAACTCTTGCAATAATACCCGCCGCCCAGTTGGTAGTAGAAGAAACTGTGCCTTCTACCGTCAAATTCTTAATAGTTGCGCCGCCTGCGAAACCGAACAATGCAACATTTCCGGCACCGCTGATATTGATACCGCTTATTGTATAGCCGTCACCGTCAAAGATACCGCTATACGGTATGCTCTCGCTACCGATAGGTGCTTGCGGAAGGCTAATTGTAGCATCTGCAAGATTTATGTCTGCTGTAAGTGTGTAATCATCTGCCCACATAGCAGGCGTGTTCATAAGCGTGAGCAGTTCATCAGCACTGCCTATTTGAGCCGCACCTGCAAAAAGTGAAAGCGAAACTGCAAGTGCAAAAATACATATGGATAATAATATTTTTCTCATTTTCATTCTCCTTTCACTGCTGTCTGCATAATAAGAAGTGCATCTTTAAGCGTAATCTTTCCGTCACCGTCTGTGTCTGCATTCTTTTGAAGCTCGCCGCCCATTGCCGATGAAATAGCCGCAATTGCATCTGCTACGGTAATAGTACCGTCGCCGTTGCAATCTCCGCTACGCTCGCCGAGATACATTGTATAGTTGTTATCTTCAATGCGGAAATACTGTCTTCTCACAGTAGAATAATACTGTGTATTTACAATATTACCGTCCTCGCTGAAATAGAGCATGCAAACAAGACCTGTGGGCACATCAAGGTCAACACCCTGCTGGTCTATAAGCATTTGTGTAACAACGTTGCCATTCTCGCCAACCGCCTTGGTAGCACGGATAAAGTCGGAATCAATATGTCCCGAAAGCACAAGCACGATATTTTCGTGCTTTGAAACATACTTCTCCCAAAGTGTTTTTCCATTGTTAGGATAACCGTGCAAAGAAGGAGATGCTCCATCATTTTCATCGGTAGTAGTGCCATCTTCCCACATATAACTATGTGTTACGACAATAACCTTATGATTTGGATGCTCTTCGGTAACTTTGTTCGCCCATGCAATTTCTTCATCAGTAGGTCCATAATCCAAAGTGATAAAAAGATAGTCCGTATCGCCTATTCTCGCAGTCTTATAAATATCAACAAGTTCGTCATTATATTTTCCGACAATATCCGAAGTATAACCCGTATAATTCAAATACTGATTGTGATATGCGGGTAAATCGTGATTACCTCTTGCTACGATTAAAGGAAGTTTTCCGGCAAGGCGTTTAAATTGCGAAATTGCAAGTTCAAACTCTGATGTTTTTCCGGCTATCGTCTGCGTATAGTCACCTACGTTTACAACGTAACCGATTTTCTTTGTATCCTTGTTTGCGAGCAGCCAATCGTATGTAAAGTGAAGTGTGTCAGAAAATCTGTAAAGCTGTGTCTGTTGGTCACCGATTACCGCAATGGAATATGCGTATTCGGGAAGTGCAGGTGCCTCGTCATACCAATATTGATTGTAAATCATATCCTGATTGCCTGCCGCATCGGGAATGTCCTTTCCCCACTCGGCCTTTGTAAGATCATAATGCACCAAAAGATTTTCGTCAGTCACATCAACCGATACCATATCGGCTTTAATTTCATCAGCAGAGCGAGCATCAGAATAAAGAGTTGCGCTACGTAAAGCTCCCTTAAAATAATCCTCGTTGCCGGAAGTATCAGATCCACCGAGCACAAAAGGAATAGGTGAAAGTATGGGTTCAAATGAGATTTTCTGTGTTTCTGCAAGTTCACCGTTTACATAACAGTAAACATATCCACTTTCAGTATCATGAACAAAAGCAAGATGTTCCCATTTTCCAGTTGCAAGGTTTACTTTGCTAAAAGTATATGTTTTCTGCTCTCTGTAATCCCCGTCCGAAGTCTTATTCAAAAATTTCAAGATAGGTGCGCCGTTTGTATATACATAAATACTGAATGACGGATACACACTCGAGTGTGCATTAGACATAACAATTCCTGAAGAAGCGGTTCGTCCCTCGGGGATTTTTACCCATGCCTCATAAGTTGCAGGAATCACATCAAGCGGCTCCTCTGTTTTGTAAATGCCATAATTTTGGAATGTCATGCCTTCGTCTGTTGCAAATGCTACAGTAGCAAAAAGACACGCACATATCAATACAAGCAAAATGCTTAATACTCTTTTTTTCATTGTTATTCTCCTTAAATAATATTTATATAATGCTTTTTCCTTCCCAATCCTCGTCCGGCTCAATGCCAAAAAGTGTTGTAATCGTGGGTGCAACATCCTTTATGCTTATAGTTTCGAGTTCTTTTCCCTCTTCAAAATCCTTACCGATAAACATCAGCGGAATGGTCATATCTTCCTTAGAATCCGTGCCATGATGTCTTCCATTTCCGCCGTGGTCGGACACGATAATTACTGACCAATCATCATCAAGCGTTTGCGTTATTCTTTCAATGTTATCAAATGCCTCGGTCATTGCATCCATATATTCCTTGCTCATCCAACCGTATTTGTGACCGGCGGTATCTGTATTGGCGAGATACAAGAATGCAAAATCCGTGTGCCACTCCGATATGTGCTTTATGGCGGCATCTGTAACAATGCTGTTTGCCCTTTCAAATCCAACAACCTTTGCCGCATAGAAATAAGAAAAGTCAACAGAGCCGGGACGGTTCAAGTCACGCAAAAGCTCCCACGTGTGAAAAAAGGCACTGCTCTTTCCATTCGCCTTAAGCACTTCACACAGTCCATTGATAGGACGTACCTGCGGAACGAAGGAGTTAAGAATTGTTCCGTGTCTTTCCGTGTCTACGCTGTGGAAAAGCGACATATGTGCAGGCAGCGTCGCCGACACAAATACTGTTCTTCCGTTTAGTGTATATGTCGCTTTTTTCATAAGTTCACGGGCTTTCGGAATCTGCACCATTGCATCAGGACGCATTCCGTCTACCACTACTAAAAGCACTTTCATTTTATAGTTCTCCTTTGATTAATTCTTCGCCAATTCTATTATATTTTTTATAAAAATCGCTTTCAAGTGGTTGACTTCCCTTTCTCCCTTTTGACGAAAAATTGTGTGGTTTTGTGGTGTTTTTCACTTTTCAAACATAAGACTTGCGAAATTTTAATAAAAATAAGCAAAAATTGTGGTTTTCATATTGAAAACCACAAAAATATGTTATAAAATCAAGATAAGAAAGAAAAAAGGAGAGTTATAAAATGCGTGCCGAAGAACGACATAAATATATATTAAACTCTATTAAAAAGAACGGATTTGTTTCTATTTTAGAAGCTGCTGCGGCGCTTGATGTTTCCGACGAGACTATCCGACGTGACATTAATATATTAAGCGAAAAAAATCTTCTGAAAAAGGTGCGCGGCGGTGCTTCTCCAATAAAGCTCCAATATAGAAAAGAACAGGAGTATCTCAGAAAAAACAGCGACAACCAAACAGAAAGACTTGCGATATGTAAGGAAGCCGCAAATATATTCCACAGTAACATGGTCGTTGCACTTACACGAGGAACGGCAATGACAACAACGGCAAAGCTCCTGTCAGGACTAAATGACGTCACTTTCGTTGTAAATTCGCTTTCACTCGCAGAAGAGCTTGCAGAAAGAATCAGAATCGGCGAAATAAGCGGCGACGTTATTATGACCGGCGGAGAGCTTTGTATGAAGACCGGCAGCCTTGTCGGTAACGCCGCAACGGATATGCTGGATACCTTTACCTTTAACCTCTCTATCTGCACCTGCACCGCACTTTCTGCAGAGGGAGCATCTGTATATCTACCTACGGATAGCGCATACTTTTCTCGTGTTGCAAAACGCTCCGCCGTTTCGGTACTGCTTGTAGAAAGCTTTAAGCTCGGTAAAAAATCCACCTGCACATATGCAAAGCTCTCCGACTTTGACCGCATCATCACCGATGATAAAATCCCCGTTCCAAACGATATATTAAAAGCACTCGAAAACTCCAAAACCGAACTCATCGTTGTTGAGTGTGAATAAACAGAAGCCTTGCAGACGCAAGGCTTCTGTTTATTTTCCTTCCTTATTATAGTAAAACGACCGCATCACCGAAATCATATCCGGTAATACGGCCGTTCTTTATTTGTTGTTTTCTGTGCTTCATAGTGCTGCACCTCCTTGCAACAAAACACTATACCACAAGGTTGAGGGAAAGTACGGAAAAATTCTAATTTAAAGATGTAACCCACGAAAATAGGCCTGCTAAAAAACGAGGTTCTCTTGGGAAATTACTTGTTCATCATAAAATAAGGACCACACATACCTTCGTGTGTCTTAATGTATGTCCATTTAAAGTCCTTGCCAACTACATATATTTCAGCAAAGTCTTCTAAAGCCTTAGCAGTATTCAACTCACAAATCAAATCCTTGGTTTGATTATCTTCAAACCATTTAATATAAACAGCACCATTTTTATCAATTATATCATAAGCTTCTTTTGCTTTTTCTCCTGTCAAATATTGGTTCTCGGTTAACAATTCCCAAGAAAAAATATGCCATATATAATTTCCTGTAGACTTAACATATTTTTTTATATCCTTTTCAGGAATATTTTTTGCAAAAACTTCAATCCACTTGTTGTAGAATTCTTTTTTTGTCATTGAAAATCACCGCCTTTATAATATTAATTCTTTACTTATCCGTTTTTATTCAGTCTCTTTTGGAAACGTTTATCGGCAAGGTCTGCAAACTGCTGGATAATCTTGATTTCTTTTGCAATGTAAGGTCTGCCATTGAAACGGTAGAGGTCATGCTGGAACTTTGTCAGGTCATGAGGTCCGGCATAATCAGGGTCCTCAATTTCCTTATTATATACGCCCCAAGGCTCATGTGACTGATAGAAGCCCTGAATAAGTCCCCAATGGTAAGAACCAACCTCTTCAAGATAGAAGAGGGGAAAAATCTCGTCAACATTGTTATGGGCGATACGGTTTAGCCACTCATTGTTGATAACAGGTCTTCCCCAGTCTTCTTTTAGTTTTTCGATAAGACGAACCATTGTCTGGAAAGAACCGTAGTAATGAAATGTAATAATATCAGAAAGTTCAAGAGCACGCCTCTGTGCAGGAGTAGAAGGTTCGAGATCTGCAGGATTGTATGCCCAGACATCAGCGGTGAGAGGCTGAATAGGATCGTGTGAACGAATAATTTCAAAGCACTTTTCCATCATCGGAACAGAGAGGTCCCCTCTCTTACTGTTGGAAATCTCGTTCCAAATGTCCCAGATATGTACACGGTCGTCCTTTGCATACTTTATAGCTATTTCGTCTACCATTTCAAAGAAACGGGAGCACATGTCAGGTTCATCAAGAAGCGAGTATCCGTGAGTGGTATGTACTCCTGCGTGAGGGCCGCGGAAAATGCCGCCATGATATCCCCAATCGACCTTCTGCTCGCCGAATTTGGCCGGAACAAACAGTTCCCTAGGAACTAAGCAATCATTACCGATAACAAGCATTATCTTAAAACCGTACTTATCGGCAAGTATCATATACTCCTCAAGATTAGCCATAAAGCTGTCATGCTCATGATACCATACCTCAAAATCAATAAATGTACGTACAGCATTAAGACCGGTTTTCTTTGCAAGTTGAAACTCGTATTCTATCTGTTTAAAAACCTCTTCGTGCTTATACTGCTGCCACATAGCAATAAAGTTTACGCAGTTTGACGGGAAACCGTTGAAACCACGAATCCATGGCTGTTTATTATACCATTCCCAAGCTTGTTCTTTAGTCCATCTTTCTAACACAGTTTTTCTCCTCTATATCTTGATTTGACAATTATTCAGTTTTCTCCATAAGACAAATGGCACAGGGCTTCCTACTGTTCCCTATGCCATTGCCCAAGTTTATTTTATCACGTTAAACTAACAAACGCAACAAATTTGATTGTGATTTAAACCAACTTTTTCAATGCTCTAAGAACATTTATAAGTGAGATTTTTTTGTAACTGTAGAAATCATGAATCTCGGTTGTGCCATCATGGTTAATGGCTTGTTTTAAGAGGAGCATCACATCTGAAAATGTAACCTTATCGTCACCGTCAAAGTCGCCTGTGATAATAGGCTTGGCAGTAACGCCCTCGCCTATAGTAATGCTCATATTTACCGAATAAGTGCCATAAGGCGAATCGCTTGAAAGACGAACATTGCCGCCAAGGAACTGATAGAAAGAACCGCCGCTTAGGTTGAAGGTAACCTCTCCGGAAACGCTGGCTGTCTCGGTGGAGTCATATGTACCCTAACAGTCATTCGCTCTGCTGACGTAAATCTTAGAGGATTATGGCGGCTGCGGCTCTTATAGACTGCTTTTATTTTTTCTGCCGCTATATTCAAGCGGGGTCATACCCGTAAATTTATAAAACACACGGAAGAAATATGTTTCATCATCATAGCCAAGCGATAGTGCAACTTCTTTGACTGTAGGCATATCTGCTTCGCTTAGCAGTTGCTTCGCTTTTTCAATTTTGGTATGCATTCTGTATTCTACAGGAGACATACCTGTATATTCCCTGAAAGCCTTGCGAAACGCAGATACACTCATCATACACTTTTGCGCAAGAGCAGAAATCGGTATGTTGTCCCCGATATGGTTATCGAGATAGAGTACGGCGAAGGAAACCGGGCTTTCTGATTTTTCGGTTATTACAGGATGTGAAAAATACAGATTGATTTTTTCAAGCAGTTCATAAAAAAGTTTTGAAATTGTGAGATGTGGAAAGTGCATATTAAGATACGTATATGCGATTTTATCCATTATTGAACAAATTATCGGAGGAGTTTTTTGAAAAACTTTGAATATTTCTTTTGAAAAGCAAACTTCTTCTCCGTCTATGCTGAACATCTGAAAATTTATGACTGTATCGCAAATTTTGCTTTTATCGCTTCCATTGAAAAAAATGTGATATTCAAAATCTTTGGGAATATATATCATTTCATCCTTATAAAATCTTTTCACATTACCGTTTTTATCCGTAACGGTCACGTCATCGCAACAGATATACATAAAGCCGTGGCAGTTGCGTGGATTCCCAATAAAGCTCCACGTGTTTCGCTTTTCCCAAACCTGATTTTTTCCGTATATTTTACAAAAAACAATATCGGATGTGAAAGTTGCAATATCTATCGTTTTCATATACAGTCACCTCTTATATTTATTTTAACAAAACGCAAGCGAAAAATCCAGTATATGTGTCGAAAAATTCATTGATTCAATTATTACTATAGTGTTAAAATCAAAGCAAAAATATATAAGGAGTGACTTATTGTGAATAGTTTTAGTGTTTATGGCATAGGAATGAGCGGTACCAAAAGTACAGTGCCTTTTGCTATAGAAGACTACGGGAACGTAACAAAACTGATTATAACAAAAAGAATGCTTGAAAATCACACATACAACACTGTCGTTGTTGAAAACGACTGGTTGAAAGCTAAGGCAGGAGAAAAGGGATATTTCCTATATCCTACCAACTTTACTTGCGGATTTACCACTACACAGTTCATTGAGCGTGACAATATAACGTTTCTCTCATGGCTTTCCGCTACACCCGTATGCGGACTTTGCGAGCACGAAAACGGAGTATTTGTCCGCATTGAGGGGCAGGCTGCCGATGCACGCTTTGAAGTAAAGGTAGAAAACAACATCTACACCATTAAGCCGCGCTTTGAACTTGAGGGGGACGAGCCGGAAGAGGATATAACTGTTTATTTTTACCGCATGCCGAATGCGACATATTCGGATATGGCAAAGGTCTATCGCAAGTATCAGATGGAAGTAAAAGGATGCCGCCCTTTAAAAGAAAGAATGCTTGAGCGCGAACCTCTTCGCCGAGCATCCGAGGCCATGGAAATACGTATTCGCATGGGTTGGAAGCCTATCCCGACACTTGTCAGACACCAGACCTTAAAAAACGAGCCCCCGCTTCACGTGACTTGTACCGTGGAAATGCTTGAAAAACTTATAGACAAGCTAAAGGCAAACGGCATTGATAAAGCGGAAATCTGCCTTGTCGGTTGGGGAATGGGCGGCCATGACGGACGTTTTCCTCAGCAGTATCCTTCAGATCCGAGATTCGGCGGAGATACGGCACTCAAACGCTTTATTGCACGCGCACAGAGAATGGGGTATCAGATAGTTGCCCACACAGTCAGTGTCGGTGCATATGAGATAGCAAACAATTTTGATATAAATGACCTTGCCAAACGCAGAAATGAAAAAGGTGAGTATTATCATTTTGTGCGTGATATATATAAGAGAAACGGTCTTAACGGTGGAGAGCCTTATGCAGTGTGTCCGCGCCGCGCGTATGAGCGTTATGCCAAGGACGACCTCCCTATAGTGCGTAGTTTCGGCTTTAGCGGTGTTTTCTACATTGACGAGCTCACTGCATATATCCCAGATAAATGCAAAGATCCCAACCACCCCGTTTCACGCAAGCAAACGCAGGAGTATTATCGCAAAATAGCACAACTTGCAACATCGCTTTTCGGCGGTTACCAGTCCGAGGGGTATATGGACTATATGAATGCGGACGTTGATGCCATTTTGTATACGGGAATCCACACAAAAAACTGCACTCAGTACAATCCGCTTTTCGATGAGGGAGTGCCTTTCTGGCAACTTGTTTATCACGGTATAGTCATGTCAAATGCAACTTCGGACACCGTAAACTATACAATGAAGGAACCAAAGCATCAACTTACTTTCATAGAATACGGCTCAAGACCGCTTATGTATTTCAATTCAAAATTCGGCCCCGGTCGCGACTGGATGGGAAAGGTCGATATGTATACGCGCACAGAAGAGGATCTTGACGATGCGATAGGCTATCTTAAGTGTGCATATGATGAATATGAGACCTTGCAGTATCTTCAGTATGAGTTTATGGAGAATCACGAAAAACTTTCGGATACACTTTATCGCACCACCTATTCGGATGGTACGGTTGTAAACGTTGACTACGAAAAGCTTTATTATGAAGTGACAAAGCCTGACGGAAGCAAAATAACGAAGTCTTATAAATGAGGTGCAGCGTGAAAGTTTAATTTGCAGAGTGTTTGGCATAGATTGTTTCACGCCTGGACTCCTCGCAAAATGAGCCTCTAACTCATTTTGCCGCACGTTGTGCGGTACCGAGGATTTCCTTTATAGTTTTGTGCCGCCGCTTGGCGGCTGAATGGAGATTATTATGAACGGATATAAAAAAGAATATATGGGCAGGCTTCCCGGCGGCGAGGAGATATACTCGCATACAGTATCAAATGGTGTGCTCAGCATCAGCGTGCTTGATTACGGTGCCATTTTGCAAAAATGCACCTATAACGGCACGGACATTGTAAAAGGATATGCTACACTTGAAGAATATCTTGCTTGCGAAGAGCCTCTCGGCGCTATTGTCGGCCGTTTTGCAAACTGGAAAAGCAAGGAAAATATCATTTTTGAAGACGCAACCTGTATTCCCAGCGACAGATTTGACAAAAAGTATTGGTATATTGAGGACGGTATAACACATGATGGGTATCCGTCTATTACCTGCGGACATATTTCTCCTGACGGTGAAGACGGATGCCCCGGCAGAATACAGGTGTCTGTAAGTTATATACTGAAGGGGCGCTCACTTATCATTGATTATAAATATTATGCACCTTTTTCAAAAGTGTTTTGCAATATGACAAATCACTCTTGCTTTAACCTCGGCGGCCACCATAAGCTTTCCGTGTTTGCAGATACGTATAGCGAAAAGCATATACCGGTTGAAGGCACAGACAAGGATTTTAGGACAGAAAAGGAACTCCCTTGCGGCTATGACTGTAATTTTAATATAATACCAAAAGTAAAGGAGCGATTTGAAGGCGTCCCGCTTAAAGTTACGGCGGTATGCCGAGGCGAAAACTGCGAAATAAGTGTGCTTTCCTCACTTCCTTGTTTGCGTGTTTTTTCAAACCACGGGATCTGTTTTGAACCACAGTTTGATAATGACAGTATTGAAAAAGGGATTTCGATAGTAGAACCGCAAAAAGACTATCACCACGTTACCGTGTTTAGATTTAAATAAAGAATCTCAGCATAACAAAAGCCTCTCAAACGAGAGGCTTTTTGCTATTCTATATTACAACAAACTTTCCCCAAGTGTAACAGTCTTGCGCTCTACCGAGTGTAAGGAAAACACACAATAATTTATGGTTGCAAAAAACATAACAGCCCCTTATTTTTAGGGCTGTTATGTTTTTTCTCATGAATTGAATTTGTTGCTTTTTAAATGGTGTGCCTTTTAATATCCCAAATCCTCTTTCATGGCTTTGTGCAAGCCTTTTCGGAATTCTTCAACCTCTGTCATACAACCTTTGCCGTTTTTTACGGCATAGTATGCAGTGTTTGACAGAGATACTACATACATATCTTTTTCAAAGTCGGCAAAGCACTCTGTGCCCGAAAAGCCTGTGTGACCTACCGTACCGTTTGAGTAAAGTCCGCCGCCTTGCTCATAGCGTTCATCTACATATACGTATCCAAGTGCTCTACCAAAGGTGTAGGGACAAAGATCTTTGATACTTTCGGAAAAGATTTCCTCACTTATCAACCCAGCATGACGGTTCAGTAGTGAACGGCCAAAAAGCGTCATATCGTCTATGCAGGAGAATATACCTGCATTACCGCTGACACCGTACAGACGATGATTGTTGTCGTCCGAACATTTGTTTGCACCGTCGTACGCCTTGCGAGTGCATCTTATAATGTTATCGTCTTCACCTGGATTAAACGAAGTATTTTTCATTCCGAGAGGTCGTGCTATGCGGTCATCAAAAAGTCGGTCAAGCGGCTTGTTATACACCTTTTCAAGAATAAACCCGAGTAGGATAAAACCGCTGCACGAATAGAGATAGTTAGTCCCCGGTTCAAACTGTAGAGGTGTGGAAAGCTGAAAACGTATCGCCTCTTCACGCCTGTCAGGACCGAAGAAATCAGGAAAAACAAGTTTACCCATTCCGCTTTGATGTGATAAAAGCATCCATAGCGGAATATCCTTTTTGTCGCTTGGAGCATACGGAAAAAACTTTCCGAGAGTGTCATGCGGAGAGATGAGTTTTTCATCCATCGCCATATGAAAAAGAGGGGTAGTAACAAGAACCTTGGACACTGACATCATGTCGCAGAGCGTTTTGCCGTTTAAAATATCGCCACGGCTTGAGTGGAAGAAGCGGCATGCTTCCCCCTCTCTGTCGCCGATAGCAATTGCAACATCGCCTGCCCTTTCTGCAGCTACAAAGTCATTTACAAATTCTTTTGTTTTTGTCATATCGCGATTGCGAATTCCGTTGTTCATTTTATTCCTCTGCTAATTTCTTAAGCAATCTCAACACATCAATAAGTGAGGCATCTTCATCGTTAACTACCTTTTTAACCATCGCCAATACATCTGCCATATTAAATATGCCGTCACCGTTAACATCACCTTCAACACAAACCATATCCGCAACTATGTCACGCATATAATCTGCTTCGGAACGGTAATATGCATCGGAATCGGTAATATAACCCATATCATAGATGTTATTGTCACTATAGAGGTAGTCGTCAGGATTTGAAGGTTGAGGATAACTGTCGGGCTCAAGCAAGAATGCTATAAGATAAACGTCCGCAGTATCGGTGAGGACTGCGTATGCGCCGTTTTCAAACACAACCTCTTCGCTTTCTCCGAGTGAAACCGTATCACCAAGAGAATACTTACGGAGTGTCAATTTTGAACCGTTTGCTATTTTTTCATATTCAATTCCGTGTAAATCGAGAAGATTAAGTACCGAATCTATATTCTCAAGGTCTGCGGGGAGAATATATGCTGTCGGGAGTGCACGGTATGAATCAACTGTATCATACTGACTGTGCGACTCTGTTCCAAAGTTTTTATAAGTTCCGTCGGGATATGCTGATATAAGTTCGTCAACAATCACACTCTTGCCGCTTCTTGACATCTTTGTGGCAAAAATATTTGTTTCGTCAAAGGTAATTACCTTTGCAGCCTCACGTGACTCATAAACCTCTCTTGCCATTTCGCCGTTAGTGGCAATAACCTCGTCTGTTAGAGTCTTGAGACCCTGTTGCATTGCGTAAACCGCTCTCTCATATCTGCCCTTACCGCTCCATATACGCATTACTTCAATGAGGAAGGCATACGAACCTCTCGTAGATGAATAGGAGAAGGTAAATGCGGGGCTGAAATAGGAATTCTTATACATGCCGCTGCGAAGTCCTATTTGTGCAGTCTTTTCAATAAGAGTCGGCAACATTTTATATGCACGGCTTTCGCTCATCGGTTTTTCACCGGTAAGAACGCCGTACGGATCAAGGAGTGGCTGATTGGGCGAGCCTATGGTCTGAAAAGCAACGTCCTGAAGATCTGCTGCTGAGTTGTCGGATGTATCGTAATTTACGTAGTTATTGTCCTCATGACAGTCGCACGTCACGGTAGGCTTGAATAAATCGTAGAGAGATACGTAATTCTGCGGCTCAACCTCGTAAAGCGAAAGCATATCTCTTGCGTAGTTGTGACCGTTTGCGTGCAAACGCTTGAATCTTTGCAAATTGTCGGGACAGGATGCGGGCATAAGAACTATCGCACCTATACTGTCAAGTGCGTTATCACCGTACTCACCTGCAAGAAGCACGCCATAATTGAGTACGCCCTCTGCACCGGCAGGCTCGTTTCCGTGTACGCCGCCGGTAATCATCATAATTTCTCTTACGCCGCCGCCACGAACAATTTCAGCAACTTCTTCAAGGGTTGCACCGTTTGGAATTTCATCCTTTGTAAATACCATTACAGGAGTTCTGTTTCCGAATACGGGCGACTCATCAAACGGATAGAATACATATAAGTATTCGCACTTTTCATCGAGTGCCTCGATATAATCACAAAGTTCTTCGTTGGTCATGTAAGAACGAGTTGGTTCATCGAGTTTTGCAATACCGGGAGTGTCAAGTTTTTCGTAATAAGGAAGGTCGCTTGTACCGAGCAGTTTTTCAAGCATCTGATAGGTTGCAACTGCAGTGTACTGCTCCATATAACCGTTTTCCTTATAAGGCTCATAAGGCTTTTCATAAGTAAGGCTTTCATCCTTACCGGTTATATAGAAATACTGTGTTTCGTAATCGCCGCTACCGTTGCCGTAATAAACCTTGTAATAGTAAAGTCCGGGAGCGAGGTCTGCCTCAATAAAGTTTTTGCCGTTTTCGTTCCCTTTTTGGGGTGTGAGTTTAACACGGTCATCCGAGTTGGCTGTGCCTTTATAAAGCACTATATTAGGTTGAGTTTCGGTTTCACCGTGCGGATTGTAATAGTAAACACGCACGCGAGTAGTATCATAGCGCCCCTCATACTTTAAAGTATACGTAACGGTGTCGCCCACTTCGCGAACAAGGGTTTCGTCATCTTTTGCGGTGTAATTTACAACCGCATCCGACTCCTTGTCAAGAACTGTAATATAGGTTTGATTTGCGGCAGGCTCGCCTTCTATCTCAAATTCAACCGTACCGCTCATTGTGTCAGCCGTAACAGAACTTGTTGCACCGAGTGTAAGAGTGCCGCCGCCTATAAGCGAAGATGCCGAAACGTTGCCGCCAAGGCTAAGCGACTTGCCGCCCGAAAGGTCGATTACCGCTTTGTCCTCAACGCTTCCCGCTTTACCGCTCTTTATTGTTACACTTCCGCTTCCGATTTGGCTTGCGTTGAGCTCTACTGCACCCGCAACGTCACCGCCGTCAAGCAAAATTGTAGAATTGCCTGTAACAGTACCGCTTGTGTCGTTTCTGCCATTACCTGTGATGCCAAAATAAGATGATGATGTAAAATATCCGACTTTGCCGCCGTACATCTCGACCGATGCACTGCCGACAGTTCCGGAGCGTGAACCTGCCGTAAGAGTAACCGGAACTGTACCTTTATACATTATAACAGAAGAATGTCCTGTGACATTGCCGCTGTAACCGCCGCCGAGAATTGAGCCACGGTATGTTGTGTCAGCATCAAGAATAACAGAAACATCTCCCGTAACGGTGCCGCTGTGCGCACCGCCGCAAATCGTGTAGCTGCCAAGAGTGCCTGTAAATGTTGCACTGTCACCGCTGACGGTTACGGTGATACCCTTTTCACCCGTAGTGACATTACCGTAGCCACCGCCGTAGACGTTGCAACTCGCAAACGTACCACCGCTTATATCAATAGTGATATCTCCGTTTGTAGTCACGGGGGCACCGCTTCTTGAAGCGCCGAGTATATCACATTCAAAGGTGGGGTTGCCTGAAATATTTATTGTGATGTCACCGTTAAACGTGAGTGCCGCAGAATATCCAAGAGATGAACCGACCACGCCGTAACCGCCGGTATTCTTCTCTACTTTACCGCCGCTTATATTAATAGTTGTGTTACCCGTAAAGTTGCCAACGGCATTATTGCCGCCAACAAGAGAGAGCTTTACTGTGCCACCCTCAAAGTTAACGGTACTGTTACCTGTAAATGCACCGTTGCCGTTGCCGCCGAAAATTGCGCGCCACGTTCCGCTTTTCACAGTGAGATTTGCGTTTCTTGAGCCGTTATTTGAGTAGCCGCCTGCATAAAGCGAGGGATAAACGAGAGCTCCTTTGGGATTTGTACACGTGATACCCTCTCCAAAGGTTGTCTTGTAGCCGTACGCATAAATCACACCGCCGACATTACTCGTGGTAGCGGTTGCACATTCGATAGTCATGTTTTCAAACGTCGATTCGCCGCCAAGCACCATTCGTCCGCCAAGCGAAAGACATGCACCGTTTGTCGCCGCATAATCCACGCCGTCATAAACCGACGTATAGGTAATCGGTTTTGTATGCGCAGGTACGGCAAATACGTTTACAGTGGTCTTACCGGTAAGCACTATCGTGCCGCCGGTGCTCTTAATGGCATTTACCGCCGTACTTATCGCCTTGTAAGGCGTAGCAAGCGTGCCGTTGCCCGTTTCGGTAAGCGTACCGTCTACAAAAACGGTAACGTCTTCAGCCATGATACTTACCGTCAAAATTGCGGTAAGTAAAAAAGCAAGTAGAAATATGCCGATTTTTTTCATAATGTCCTCCTGAATAAATATTGTTTACAATTATATTTTATTACAAGAGGGTGTTGAAATCAATAACACGATATTGTATAATACTATGTAATAGAAATCATAGCAGAGGTGTAAAATGGAACTTTTACAGCTAAATTACTTTAAGGATGCGGCAATTCTGGAAAATTTCTCAAAGGTAGCAGCACTTTATATGGTGCCGCCTTCTTCGGTGAGTCATACTATTTCAAGGCTTGAGGATGAACTTGGCATTAAACTCTTTACACGCAGCGGTAACAAGGTTCTTTTAAACGAAGCGGGGAAAGTATTTTTCAACGAAGTAAGTGCGTCCCTGAACAAGCTTGAAAAAGGTAAGGAGCTTATCAAAAAGAAACAGCATGCCTCTATACGTATCTCCATGCTGGAGGGGGCTACTGCCGCAATCCCTGTAATAGCAGAATTCAAACGGCAAAATCCCGATATTGATTTTACATTTTCAAAACAGTCAGACAGAGCAAAAGGAAATGTTTTTTTCGATGTTCTTATATCTTCAAAGCCGTTCGAAAAAGAGGAGAATTATCATTCACGAGTGCTTTTCAAAGAGAGAATACTTGTAGCGGTTTCAGCAGACGATCCGCTCGCAAGCAAAAGCGAACTATACCTCAATGATATAAGGGGAATACCTGTTATCGGACTTTTTGACGGAAGTAAACTATATAGGCTGATGCAATCATATTTTGGGGCAAATGAGTATTCGCCCGATATTATTGCAGAAAGTGAAAATCGTGCTACCGTCAGCGAATTTGTAAAAGGTGGCTTTGGAATTGCTTTTTATCCCGAGATTTCATGGCGTTCTGTGCAGCAGGACGGGATTGTTTCTCTACCACTAAGCGACTTTAAACTACAGCGTTCAATTTATATTTCATGGCCTAAAGAGTATGAGCCGAGCGAGGTAACAAAGAGACTAATCAACTTCGCCGTGGAATGGTTTAAAAAAGAACGTTAAAAGCTCCAAATAAATGTCAGATATCACATATGTTGTAAAAACAACGAAAAAAGAAAACGGAGTGCTGTTGCACTCCGCTTCTTTTTTGGCTCCCCGAGCTTAGCTCGAACCAGCGACATCATGATTAACAGTCATGATGTTCAACAAATTGGAATTTGATTTTTAAATTATTCAAATACTCCTTTTATCTCGTTTACTTTTGCCAAGTCATCTGGCTTTACTTTTAGTGTTAAAAGCTCGTTTCCTGTTCCACCATAAACAAAATCATGACAGAGTAGTTTTTTGTCCAAAATCAGAGGTAAACCGAGCCCTACGAGCGGAACAGCTCCCACAGAATATCCTGTCTCCTTCTCAATTTTCTTTTTGTCCGCCATCTTCATTTTTTTAAAGCCGAATTGCGCCTTCAGTTTTTCAAAATCAAGACGACCATTCTGCATAGAGACAATGCATCCTATAAGACCATACTCAGTCTGTAAAACAAAGGTCGGTGCGGCTTTTTCAGTCGGATAAATTCCCTCGGCATCTGTTGCAGACAAGATAGACCTATCCTGCTGTATTATTTCATAGCGACACTCCGCTGCATCCAAAACTGCCTTTAATTCATTTATAGTCATTTCAATACTCCTGTAAATCCTTATTTATCGAACTGTTTGCTTCATTATATACTGCTGTATTTTTCGGTATCCATCGAGTGTTACTTTCATTTGCTTCTCCTTTCGATTTGTGAATTCAAAGATATATGCGTCAGGTCACAGGCATCAGCTCCTTTATGGGGATTATAGCAAAAAGCAAGGTGTGGGACACCTTGCTTTTTGCTATTAATATTGCTTTTAGTTTATGATATCGTCGGGGTTAACCGGAGTAGGCTCACGGTAATAGAGAATACCAACGTCGCCTATCTCGAGAAACTCTTTTACAAGGTCGCCGTATGCGTTTGCAAAAGTAAATCCTACAGTTTCGCCCTTAGCAGCCTCGTCTAAGGTCTTACCAAACATAGTAAGCTTTTCTGCATAGCCGTCACAAAGAACCTCTTCGCCACGGATGAACTCAATGCGGTCACCTTCGCGAAGAACACCTTCGCTTACAACGGTAACTACGGAAATTCCCATAACGTCACCATCTCCCATGCTCTGGAGTTTAAGACGCAAAGGACCGATAACGGTTGCGGTTTTGGAAGCAACCTCCGCACCGTTTGCATCCTTAACCTTACAGAAGAATTTTCTACTGAGAAGCGTATTACCCTCCTCGATTTTTATAGTAAGAGTATCTGTGTTTGCACCGCTTATAAACGCACCGTCTTCAACCTTTGCAGTTTCATTTCTGTAACCTGTGTAATAGTGCCACTCATAGGTAAGAGCGGGCTTACCGCCGTAGGTTACAACCTTTAGCTCTGCCACCTCGCCGTAGTTCTTTGCTTCATAGTCTATAGGGTTATTGTAAATTTCAAGCGGTTCTTTAGTTTCATCTATAATATAGTCGTTGCCGCCACTTGGCTCGTAAGGCAACGTAGGAGTAACCTCTACGTCGGAACCGTTGATTTCGCTTGTGGGAATCTTTACCTCGGTATCAGTCTCAACTTCGGCAAAACTGTTCTGCATATCAAAACGGATGCGCTTTGTGGGGTCCATCATTCTCGCTACGATAACTGCAACCTCGGCACGTGTAATGTTGGCAGTGGGATTACAGTTGTGAAGTGCATCAACGCCTGTTACAATGCCCGCACGGTACATCTTATAAACAATATCCGCATAAGGAGAATCCATCGGAACATCAGGGATTGTTCCGTCGTCAATTGTATTTATCGGCTCGTATGCCTCATCGGGAAGAGCGCAAGCAAAAATATACATATATCCGACTCTTGTCGCAAAGTCAGACCAGTTGTAATCGATGCGAATAATGTTGTTTTCTTTACAGTAATCAACGTACGTCTGATACCAAGGATTTCCTATTTCAAGTGTAACCTTTCCGTTTACATACTTCTGATTCATACAAGCGGCAAGCTTAACCGCCTCCGCATACGTGAGATTGTCATTAGGAGCATATGTATCGGTAGTTTTACCGCTGATAAGTCCGGTTGCTACTGCAGTCATAAGATCCTCTGCATACCACGCTTCGTTTGCAACATCAACAAACGGATTAACAGGCTCATCGTAGCCGCATACCGTGCACTTGCCGTTTACAAAAGTATGATTCCCTGCGTTACGGAGTTCAAAACACTTTTGACATTCCTCATAATGCGATACCATATTTCTCATTGCAAGAAATTCATGCTCACACTCGTCTGCGAATGCACTAATGATAAGCACACCGAATACGAGCAGCGCTACAATAATAAATGATAATACCTTTTTCATTTTTCTACCTCTTTTCAGTTAAAAATAATCTTACAAGTTCTATCAATGCATCCATAGGCAAAAAGTTGCTTTGATTGTCGCTTGCATATATGCGTTCTCCGGATGCATATACGATGCTGACTTTTGCGCCGTACATATCGGGGAGCCCGCTGACGGAGTATTCCTCTCCGTTAAATTTTGCGAAGTTATACGTGCTGACTATCCTTTGAACCTTTCTCAAAAACGCATGGCTTGCACGAAATCGGAACTCCTCGCCGCCTGCAAAGCGTGTGCGCATTTTATACTCTCCGCGAACGTCTTTTGCAAAAGTATGGAAAGCAAATATAGCCGCCACAAGTAAAATAACTGATGTGAAAGACAATACTTTTTTTATATGCTTCTCCTCTTTATTAAAAGTGAATTACTTTTTATAAAACTTATAAAGGAAATATACAATTCCTGCTCTCGGACACGGCTCATCGGGTGAAATAACAAAGCTTGTTCCGTCAAGAAGTCCTTCGCTCTTCGCCCAATCACGTGCTTCCTCATACCAGCCGTTAGTGCCAACCTTCATCGCACGGAAAAGCATTGTCATAACGTGTGCGCTTGAACAGGTCTGGTTGGGAGTAAAAGTTGTAGCAGAAGTACCTACAACAATTCCCTCCTCAACGCCCCAAAGCACCGCTTCGTAGAAATAGTCTGTTTTCTTTACGTCGGTGAAGGGATTTGTTTTATTCTTAGGTGCAGGGCTGCCCGCTGCACGGTGGAGGAACGTAATGCTTTGCGCTCTTGTGCAGGTATCGTAGGGCGAGAAAGTGGCTTCCGTTGTACCAACGGTAAGTCCCGTATCCTTTGCCCACATTACTGCATCAAAGAAGTAATCGCTTGTACTCACGTCGGTAAACGGTGATTCTTTGTCAAGTTTTTGGAACGTGTATGAAATCTTAACAGTTGTATCGTTAAGACGCTCTATGCCACTTGCATCCACAGTGAAACCGTCAACCGTTGCGGAAAGCGTTTCTCCAAAAGCAGCAACGTAGTCCCAACCTACACTGACACAGTCAACATATGCCTCTACCGTATACGTTTTTCCGCCTTTGAAGGTGTCGTTTCTATCCATATACTGTCCGTCTTCGTACCAGGTGACCGCACCGTAATCGTCTTTTGCACCGTAATAATGCGGCATTTCCGATTCGGCAGAGTAATCAGGTTTTTCGCCAATTTGTGGGAAGTCGATTCCGAAAATATTTACACTGTCAACTACAACTTTATCTGTAGTTGTTTCATAGAAAACGGTAACCGTATTGCCATTTACCTCGTATTTTGCCTCTTCACCGTTTACGTATACAAGTGCATCGTACGCACCTTCGTGATTCTTATGAAGTGCATAGTTCTCGTCAACGGTGAGGTAAATCATCGCACGGTACCACATGTCGCCTGCAAACAGTTCGTTTTCGCTGATACCTGCCTTGATGCCCGCCTTTTCCCAGCGGATACCGTTTTTAGTATACTCATCGCCACCGCTTGCAAAGTTTACACCGTCTTCACCGACAGTGCCGCTGTAATCGGGGGCTTTTCCTGTTTCTGCCACGGGAATTGCAACGTTCAGATACGGTATTTTAATCTTTCCGTCATCAGCAATTTGATAACTGTAATCGCAAGTTCTGCAAGCATAGGTTATAAAACCGTCCTGTGTTTCTGCGTCATAAAAGATATGCTTTTCTTCGGTGATATTATTTTCGCAAGCAGTGCAGAAAATAAAATGCTTTTCCGCATCGAATTTAAGCGAAGCATCTTCGTTATACGAATGATTGCACTCTAACTCGTAAACCTTTGACCAAAGCACTGCGACTCTCTTGGAAGAAGAAATTTCAAATTCGCTCACCTTATCGCCCATGACAGTAAAGTTCGGCTTATCCGAGAATGCGTAATCTTTTTCAAGTCGAACCGTAACCTTCGCTTGATATTTACCCGCAAACATCACGGTATCATCCCCCGCAGGCTCATCATTGTGATACCATTCAACCGATATGCCGCTAACACCCTCTGCCTTGCAGGAAAGCACATCGGGCGAAAGCACCATACCGTATGCGTTCGTACCGTCGATATTGAGTCGCTCAATTTCCTTTCTCGTATCTCTTCCTGACATATAACCTCGTCTATCCGCACTCGACATATGATGTGTGACAACTATCGTTGAAGAGCCGATACTACCGGTATTTCCAAGTGTCTGCGGTGACCATTCACCAACGGGCAAAACCTTTCCGTTAAGTTCAACCGTATTTCTTTCGGGGTCAAACATATCCGCCGTGAGTTTTATGCTTCCTACGTCGGATGCCGGATGGTACTGATATCCGTATCTCTGTTCGTGTCCTATAACATAGGGATACCAATATCCGTTTTGAGTGAGATTCAAGGTCGGAACTGATAAAACACGAAGATGATTTGTGCTGAAAGTTCCGTTTTTAACTGATATTTTAGCATCCTGCGAAGTGCCAAAAACATCAGCATTTCCTTTGCCATGAAAAGCTCCGCCATTTATAATGGTGTTACCGCCGAGAAGTCTTAAACATGCTGCTCTTGAATAAGAAACATCTACATCATTGTCCCCTTCTTCGACAAAGGTTTCAATATGCGAAAAGCCTCTTCCGAGGAAAATGCCGTCATTTATCATAAGAGTTCCGTCGTTTACCGTGATACAGTCTCCGTTTACCTGCTGCCATGCATATCCGTCATAGCGAGCACCAATTGCCACACCTAGAACTCCAAACTGTAAGGCATAGTCAAGCAAATGCCTTAAATCGTAAACGTCTCTGCCGTCGTATATCCACATTTTTTTAGAGCGTCCTGCTTCCAATGTGCCTCCGTTTACGTTGACTATACCGCCGTCAATCTCCAAAACATTCCTGTATTTTACAGCATCGTTGAAATATCTTATAACGCCGTCTTCGTCTCTTGGGGAGGTCATTTTACCATAGCAGAAAAGTGTACCCGAATTATCGCCGCTTGTGTCTTTGATTGTAAGTTCTGCACCCTTTGGTACTCTTATCATGGTGGTTTCCACACCGGTTTCTGCATTGAGTTCAACAGATTTTCCGTTCAGATTTAAAGTCTTTTTGCCTTTGCCGACAGTAATCCAGTAATCACCCACATCACTTACCTGACAGGTGTAAATAATGTCACGGGTAACGATAATATCCATGTCACCATCGCTCTCAAGGCATGCAACAAGGTCTTCTATTGCCGCCACCTCGTTGTAGTTTTTTTCCTCTGCACCTACTACAACTATGCATACGAGCATAATAATGAGTGCAAACAAGATACCAAACAGTTTTTTCATAATTGCCTCCTTCTTTCGTCACTTGACGGAAATAGATATATATGCTAAAATTATGCTAAAATATATATAAATTTAAGGGGGCGGTCTCTGTTTCGTTGGCGCGCCACAGAGACGTTTACATAAGATTGCAAACGGGGTACCCCTTTTTAACAAGGCAAGGTTTGTATACCCTCCTTCTATACCCTGTAATTTAATTCTAAATTACATACATATCAAAAGTCGCCACACAAATGCAAAATAAAAGTGTGGGATTGCCGTTTTTTTCGCATTTTCGGTGTGGGCTGCGGTGTGGAATTTGTTCTTCGGGGTGAAAATCAAAGGAGATTACTTATGAAAAAATACTACGCACTACTTTTGCCATTTTTACTATGTTTAATGTCGGGATGCTCTGAAATCGAAAGCAAAACGTCGGACGTTTCTGCAATCTACGTCGCAACCGCAATTCTTTCTATACTTATGCTTGTGAGTTATTTTCTTCTGATACGCAAGAAGGAAAAGTGGCTTGTTATTCTGTTTGTTTCGGTTGTTATTATCAATACAGGATATCTTTGGCTATCCCAAACAACAACGCTTGACTCTGCACTTATGGCGAACCGACTGTCATATCTCGGCTCGGTATTTATGCCTCTTTCGATGATGATGACAATTATCAAGGTATGCAAATACCGCTATAACAAACTTGTCCCCGTATTGCTTAGCGCTATCAGTTTATTTGTGTTCGTTATTGCCGCCTCCCCCGGATACCTTGATATTTACTATAAGGAAGTTTCTCTTGTAACCGAAAACGGAGTATCGGTGCTTGAAAAAGTGTATGGATCTTGGCATAACATCTATCCCGTCTTTTTGTTAGGTTATTTTGCGGCAATGGTAACCGCTATCGTTTATGCAACCTCCAAAAAGAAGATTTCCTCCGCAATGCAGGCAATCTTCCTGCTCGGTGCGGTACTCGCTAATATCTGCGTGTGGCTGATAGAGCAGTTTGTAAAAATAGATTTCGAGATTCTGTCAATATCCTATATCATCAGCGAACTGTTCTTGCTCGGACTTTATCTCTTAATGCAGGAGGGCGAAAAGCTGTTCTTGGCACAAACTGCAGAAGAAACACAAGTTGCACAAATTCCCAAAGAACTCCTTGAACAGCAAAAGTGCTTTATCGAAGGTCTTGATACCCTCACTCCAACGGAAAAAGCAATTTATGAGCTTTATGTCGAAGGCAAAGGAACCAAAGAGGTTTTAGAAACAATGGGTATCAAAGAAAACACCCTCAAATTTCATAATAAAAACCTTTATGGTAAGCTTGGCGTATCCTCACGCAAGCAACTGATAGAAATTGCAAAATGGTTATAACGCAATTCTTCAAGTATCATCTTTCTGCCCTTCCCTTCCTTATTATATTAAAACGACCGCATCACCGAAATTGCATCCGGTAATACGGTCGTTTCTTTGTTTGTTGTTTTGTGTGCTTCATATGGCGGGTGCGGCTCTGTGCCACTTCCGCGTTTTTGCTTTCCAACCTGTCGCCTCACTCGGTAAATCTTCGTGTTAATCTTGTAGCGCTAAGTGAAACCACCAACATCATGATTAACAATCGGTTAAATTAAATGTACATTGCTTTTGCAGAGTCTATTATGTCCGATTTTTGTGGAAATAATGGACGTTACGGAGATAATGGAATCCCATTCAGTACATTATCTCCACACAGTACAAAATTTCATGCGTCATTTCGTGCGTCAATTTTTTGCGTTTTTTCAGAAATGCGAACCAACGTCATACGGAAAGTTGCACATATGCTCTCCTTTTTTATCACCTGTCAAAAGGGGCGTAAACCGGTATGGTTTCCGCCCCGTGTTTAGCGTTTTTTATTTTATCATATCAATTCCTTTTTGAAGCGTATCCGCAGAGATGGCACCCGTTGCTTGTACAATCAGATGTCCTTCTGCATCTATAAAGTATGTGGTAGGTAAGGAATATACGCTGTATGTCATAGCCGCATCGGAGTCTGTATCATAGAACACAGGAAAAGTATATCCTTTTTCTGAGATGAACGCCTTTGCGCTACTGAGCGTTTCACGTCCGCCGGTCATATTGACCATCAAGAAATGGATCTTGTTCCCAAACTCCAGATATTTTTCGTGGAAGTCAGGCATCTCGCTTTGACAAGGGCCACACCAGCTTGCCCAGAAATTC
>JAZQEH010000045.1:0-10039 GCA_045538895.1 Eubacteriales bacterium | reverse complement strand
CCCGTCTTTTTTACAAATTTTTAGGCTTCCCCCTTGGGGGAAGCTGTCAGCGGAGCTGACTGATGAGGGGTAGCCGCATAGCGGCGTGTTATCTCATAAACAATATTTTATCTTACTTGAATATCTTCCTTTTTTCGAGTGCGAATAATAGCATCATTCCAAGACCGTATATCGAAATTACTTCACCGATACCAACGGTTAAAAGGAAGAACGGATACGCCTCTTCGGCACCGTACACACGCATCAGTACAAACGGAATTATTGCCATGTTTGAAAGCACGCTCGGAAGAGGAACGAGCCATTTGCTTTTGCGTAACTTTCTTGCAAAAATCGCTCCGATAAGCGTTGCAATGCTTCCGAGAATTATGTCCCACAGAGCGCATCCCGTAAAGATGTTTGCAAGCAGACATCCCACAAACAACCCCGGCACTGCGGCTGCGGTAAAGTAGGGAAGTATACAGAGTGCTTCCGAAAAACGCACCTGAATTACTCCGCTGTCAAGCCCGAACAGCTTTGCAACATACGTCAGCAACACGTAGATTGAGGCAATGATTGCTGCGTGGCAAATAAAACTAACCCTTTTATTCATTTTTTGTTCTCCTTTAGTTTTGTTTTACGTGAGGAAGGTTTCGAACTCACAAGCGTTATTTTAGCATTTTAATATCGGTTATGCAATAATCATACGAAAAAAATAAAAAAATAGTCAAAATGTTGTAGTAATAGAAAGTATTTCTGTGTTATAATGTTAATATCACACAAAGAGAGGTGTAAATATGAGAAAAGTATTTGGTTTGCTTTCAGTCATTTTATTACTTGCTACAGTGTTAACCGTGGCTGCGTTTGCGCAGGAAACGGCGTATTTCTACGTGAACTCCGTTACAGGCGATGACGGTGCAAGTGCGGCTGATGCAGACAGTGCGGTAAAAACCTTCACACAGGCTTGCCGTTTGGCTGAAAAATCCGGTGCGGACAAGGCATATATCGTTATTACAAACGAGTATCATTTGCCGTCGACCGTTAACGAAATTTTGCATACCGTGCCTTTTGTAGTAACAACAAAAGATACAACCACAGACTATGCGGCGACTAAAGGTGCAAAGCTTGTTTTTGCAAAGAATCTCCGCTATATTCTGAAAGGCGATACCACTTTTGAAAACATAGCCATAGAGTACACCGGTACACTCAACTGTGTAGCGCAGTATAATCATATCACTTTTGGCGAAAACGTAGTAACCAAAAGACTTGACAGTGATGCACGCGGACTTTATGTTGTAGGAGGTTGGCAGAGTCCCGAGAACTCCTTCGATGCGACACTTGATTCTCATGTCACTATAAAAAGCGGCACATTCCTCTATGTTATCGGCGGTAGCCGACAGAGAGCGACCGGAGGTTCCGGACTTGAATGTACAGGTACACATTATATAGACGTTCAGGGCGGTGAAATTGCAAACCTGCTCGGTGGCTCTGCACAGCACAACTGGAGTCGAAATGCGGTACTCACCATGAGCGGCGGTAAGGTTGATAATTTCAATACCGGCGGCGATGCTACACGCCGTCTTAACGGCACCGCTACCGTTACGCTTACCGGTGGCGATATCGGTACGCTCAACGTAAATAACGTTGTCGGTAACGCTACTGTAAATCTTCTCGGTACTAAAGTAGGTTCTGTATCCGTTACGTATGCAAATGCTGAAATTGAAGAACTCAAGACAAAAGCAAGATCAAAGAAAACTCTTGTGTATGATTCAAATTACTACACCGAGAGCGAGATTGCTGCGTTCAGTGCGATCTTTGACTCGGCAAGCAACAATGCGGTTGTATATGTCAAAGAAGGTGCAAACGGTAACGGTCTTGCCGAAAGTACCCCCGCTTCTTATGCAGATGCATTTAAAATTGCAATAGAGAATAATGCCGTTATTACGGTAATCGGCGAAATCACGCTTAAAGATTTTGTCGAGCCTGCCCATTCGTCAAAGGTTACCGTTGTTGGTAAAGATTCAAATTGTGTCATTAACCTTAAAGGTGTCTATACACTTTCCGGTGAAACCGAGTTTGATAAAATCAATATCACCGGTGCCGACTTCAATTCTGAAAACGGATTACTTGTTGTCACAGAATACGCAGAAACTTCAGCGGTTAATGTCAAAGGAAATGCACACATTTATTCCGGTAGATTCGGTGATATTACAAACGCAAACGATCTTGTTTTCTCGGGAAGAAGCGTTGACAGAATCATCGGCGGCAGCGGAACCGTTTCTATCGAAATTCACGGCGGTAGTATAGGCACTGTCAAGTCTACCGATACCACTGTAGACAACTTTACTTTGACAATAAGCCACGGCGGTGTTGACAAGGTTATTTTCAATAACGTTGCAAACACACTTTCCTACACACTTGTCGGCGGTGAAGTTAAAGCGTATGAGGTAAGCGGCAATAACGCAAGCGGAAAGCTTGTTATTGACGAAAAACTTTTCACACTTGACAGTCTTGGTGCGGCAAAAGCACTCTTTACCGACGTTGGCGAAAAGGTATTTTTCCTTGCCGACGGTTTAAGCGGCAGCGGCGCGACTCCCAATTCTCCCTCGACTTCGCTTGATGCGGCATATGCGGCACTTGGCGAAAGCGGCGGTACTGTTGTTGTCTGCGGCCCGTTTACCGTTGCAAAGGCATTCAATACAGGTGTAAATGGCAAAAAAATTACATTCACCTCGGTATATGACGGTGTTGATTACGCAAAGACAAATGACGCAAAGATGGTTTTTTCGCAGAACTTCTATTGCGGCGGCGATACCGAGTTTAACAATATAACCCTCAAGAGCAATGCAAATTTCCGCAGCATATATGCAAACTGTCACACGCTTGTGATGGGTGAAAATATCACTACGTATGCTGATGATGCTACAAACACACATATTTCTATCATGGGCGGCAGTCAGGCGGCTTTGACCGATAAGACTACCAATCTTATCATCAATAGCGGTACGTGGCAGAGAGTGCGTGGCGGTACTGCGGCAAACGGCAGTAAGAATACAAACGTTAACGTCACAATAAACGGCGGTGAATTTGTTGATACTTTTACTCTTGGCTCATCTCTTTCGCACGAGGGAAAAATTACCGCAACCATAAACGGCGGTACCTTCTACAAGAGTATTTATGCGGCAACGCTTACCAAAGCAGAGCATTGGTTCCACAGTGATGTAACTCTCACCGTAAACGGCGGCAAGTTCTACGGAAATATCGCAGTTGCAAATTCAAGCACCGGCGAATACCGTGGCACGTATACCGGCACGTATACTCTTAATATAAACGGCGGTGACTTTGCCCATGTAACCGATATTTTTGGAAGCGGTATTGTAGACGGAATGACTTCGGAGCTTAATATTTCCGAGGAAATAGACCTCGATGCAAAAATGACCGGTACAATGTCGTTTACAAACCCTATCCGTAACAACGGTGCAGACCCGTGGCTCTTCTATTGCGACGGCTATTATTACTACACCGCAACCACAGGCTCCACAGTCGGCGTTGCGAAGACTGCAAATATCGGCGATATGCCATATGCAGAATACAAGACTATCTATGACCCCGAGGACGGTCACGAATGGTCAAGAAACCTCTGGTCACCTGAGATACACTATTACACCGATGAAGAAATCGGAGAGGGCAACGGCGGCTGGTATCTCTTTATGGCGTGCGATGACGGCGATAATGTACACCACCGTATGTACGTTGCAAAATGTCTTGACGGCGACGACCTTCTCGGCAGATGGGGCAACCCCGTAACAGGTGAAGTCAACGTTCCGCAGCGTGTTGAAGCAAAGGATATCGAAGGCTTTGACGACTGTTGGGCGGCGGGCATGAGCGAAATCCGTATTAACGGTAAACTCTATATGCTTTATATCACCGAAGCTGGCAGAGGTACCCCCGATCTTCATCAAACAATCAACATTGTAGAAATGACCAATCCCTGGACTATAGTCGGACAGTCAAAAGTTATTTGCCGTTCCGAATATGAGTGGGAAAAGGGCGGATATGCACTCAATGTAAATACCGGCACATACTGGCCAAAGGTAGTTGAAGGCTCAACCGCAGTTTACGGCGACGACGGCAGCGTTTATATCATCTACTCCGGAAGCGGATACTGGACGGTTCACTATAATCTTGCACAGCTTAAATACATTGGAGGAGATCCTCTTGAAATCACTTCATGGGAAAAATCCGACGAGCCGATTCTGTACAAATCCGATAGCATCAACGGCTGCGGACACGCATCTTACGTGACTGATACCGACGGTCAGGGCTGGGTATGCTACCATGCGTATATCGGCAAGGACACCTCAAGCGGACGTTATGCGTTTGTTGAGCCTTATTCTGCCGACAAAAACGGCGTTGTTATCGCAGACGGAAGCGGCCATCCCGCATCAATCGACAAGGTTTATACCGTTAACGTTAATCCGTTGCCTCTCGGCAAACGTATAAAAGGCTTTGATAAAATAAGCACTTCGGGAAGCAAGTTTGCTATAAGCCGTCAGTATGACGGACGTTTCACCGATGTAACAGAGGCACATTGGTTCTACTCATACGTAAAGAATGCGTATGAACTTGCACTTGCAAACGGCACTTCGCAGACCAAATTCAGTCCCGATAACACCTTTACCGTAGCACAGGCACTCACCGCAGCTGCGAATATTCACACCGCATATTATGGTAAGAGTGTACGTGCGGCGGCACAAGGCGAGGCTTGGTATACCCCCTATGTAGAGTATTGCACAGAAAACGGCATTATTTCCAAAGGACAGTTTGCAAATCCCGATGCAAATATAACACGTGGGGACATGGCTATTGTATTTGCCAACATCCTTGAGCGTGGTGAATACGGGGCAGTGAAGAGCGGTTCAAACCCCGACGTAACAAGCGATATGGCATGTCACGATGCGGTTAAGCTCCTTTATCAGGCAGGCATTGTCGGCGGTGATGCAGGCACAGGCAATTACCGTCCGAATGACTCTATCAAGCGTAGCGAAGCGTGCGTAATATTCACACGGATTGCCATGAAATCGCAAAGAGCAAAATAATATAAAAATGGGCTGAAAAAACAGCCCACTTTTTTGTATTTTTTACAAAAATCTCTTTACTTTCGCTATATAGTATATTATAATAGATATAATCGCGAAAACTATAAAAATTTCAAAGGAGATAAAAAGACATGCAAAAGAAACTTCTCGGCATTCTGCTTGTGCTCTGTATGTTCATTTGTGCGTTTTCGGCAACGGTTGCCGTAAGTGCCGCAGATGCAACACCTATAAGCACGGCAACCGAACTTGTCGAGCTTATGAACGACAGTTCAAAGTGGTCGGGTGACTATGTTCTTACAGAGAGCATTGACCTTGGCGACTACGATGGTACCAAAAGTCAGGCTCCTATCGGTAACCTTTCCAAGGCTTTTACCGGTACGTTTGACGGTGATGGCAAAACCATTTCGGGTATCAGCCTTTCGGGCTCATCTGTTGGTCTGTTCGGCGTTGTATCCGATGACGGAAACCAGACGGTAATCAAGAACCTTACCGTTAAGGGTACGATTAGCGGCACCGGCAACTACTGCGGTCTGCTTGCAGGTGTTGTCTGCGGTGACGTCCTCATTGACGGTATCACTGTTGGTGATGCTGACGGCAACGCATCCGTTACATCTACCGGCGGACGTCTTGGCGGCGTAGTCGGCACAATTCTTCACAGCGGCGAATACGCAGCCCTTGCTTCTGTTGAAAACGCAGGCTCTTTTGACGTTACGGTCAGCAACTGCGTAAACTACGCAAAGGTTGAAGGTACCGGCAACGCAACGTACAACCGTGTAGGTGGTATCGTTGGTTATATCTACAACGCTCTCGCTGGCATGGGTGCACGTGACATCGCTGTTACCGACTGTACAAACTACGGCGAAGTTAAGAACTGTCAGTGTATCGGCGGTATCGTTGGTATGTGGCGTTCCGGAGAAGTGCAGGGCAACACCAATAACCTTACAGGTTGTAAAAACTATGGCAAGGTTGTTGCAGTAACCTCTGTAACTACTACTTCATATGCAGGCGGTATCATCGGTCACACCACTTATAATAGCGGCGACGGAACTCTTACCGGCACTGGAATCGTTATTTCCAAGTGCTACAATGCGGGTGAAATCGCTACCTCTACACGCTCTGGTGGTATTCTCGGCTATGCAAACGGCGGTGACGCAAGCGGTACAACCACTGTTGACTCCTGCTGGAACGCGGGATACGTTAACTCCTCTGCTAACTCTCCTTTCTGTGGCGGTATCGTAGGTGTTATGCGCGGTAATGTCACAAACTGCCTTAACACCGGTAAAATCAAGGACGTTAAGTCTTATACCGGTGGTATTATCGGTCAGTGGGCACTCGGCGGTGCTGCGGTGAGCAACAACTACACAGTAGGTACAAGATTTGCGGGTGGCCCCTACCAAACTACAGTTGTAACAACTGAAAACAATTACTACACAGGCTACACCGGTTCTGTTGCAGAAAACTATGCTACTGCTGTTACAGACGTTACTACGGCTGATTCCTTTACCGGTCTCAACAGTGATGAAAAGTGGGTATTCACCACCACAGGTCCCGAGCTTGTAGAGTTCCATGTGCATAACACCGTAAATGGCTACTGTACAACCTGCGGTGCTGCATACTGTGCACACGAAAGCACAACCGAAAATGTAACTGAAGCAGCTACCTGTATTACAAAGGGTACAAAGCAGATCGTTTGTAATGGTTGCGGTCTTGTTATGAGCGAAGAAACAATTGAAATCAATGCTGCAAATCACGCAAAGACCACCTTTAACGTTATTTATAACGGTACTAACGGCGTTACGTATCAGTATGAGTGCTGCGACCTGGCAGTGCTTACAGATACAACTCTCGCTACCGACGTTTATGTTTCTACAAACGGTACAGACCTTTGCACTGCGGTTACCGATACTCTCGGTACAACCGAGGCTAATGCGTTTGCTTCCTTTGAGGATGCTTTTGCATATGCTGCTGCAAGCGTAAACGTTAATAAGACTAATGTGACCGTTCACATTGTTGACGATGCATATGTACCTTCCGATTACTCTACACCTGCATATTCGGGTGGTACAGTCATTGTTACCGGCGGTGCACTTCACTTCAACGGTGCATCCAAGTATTTCTATTCAAACGGTTCTCTTGAGTTTAACAACCTTACCTTCAAGGCTGATACCACTGCCGGCGTAAGAATCTATGGCCAGAACCACAAGCTGGTAATGGGCACAGGCCTTGTAATGGATACAACAAAAACTCTTACCAGTAGCGGTGTAACCGTAAGCGGTGTAAAGATGTATGTATTCGGCGGCTTCTATAACAAGAGTGCTACCATGAATACCAATCTTACGGTTCGTTCGGGCGACTATTGGGCAATCTTCGGTTGGAACACTGCAGGTAACTCCTATAAGCATTCCGGTACCGGTACACTTACCGTTGGTAAGAAATCCGATACAGACATGCTCCGCACAGTTTATCTCGCAGGCTTCTCCACCGGTATTCAGCCTCTTACCGCTGACTCAAAGATGACCATGATCATCGACGGAGAAGTAAATGCCATTACGTTTATTTACTGCTCTCAGAATTCGTACAATTCAAGCACGCCTGCGGCTAACAAGAATTTTGTTTTTGAGACCGACCTTGTTCTCAAGGGTGCGCTTAACAGTACTGCTACCAGTGCTATGCCGGTCTTTAACGTTACAGGTGCAACAGGCACAATATCAATACTTACAGTATATGTAGATGAAAGACTCACCTCGGCGGTTAACGACTCGCACATCTTCATTAAAGGAAATGACGCATACGATACTTCTATTGACACGTTGGGCACAGATGTGACACGTTCCACATATATCGCATACTGTGGCGAATACATCGGTCATACCTACGGTGAGAATGATAAGTGTACAAACTGCGGCGGTGACAAGGCTTGTCTTCATACCAACACAACAAAGGTAGTGCTCACCGAATCCACATGCTGTGCATACGGTACGTACAACTTGATTTGTGATGTCTGCGGTCAGCCTGCAAACGCTACTCCTTTGTACGAAACCACCTATTCCGATCATCACGTTGATGCAAACGGTGTTTGTGACCTTGATATAGAAGTAACCCTTGATGATAACGATGAGTACATATACGATTGGTACTGTAACCACTGTAGCAAAACAGTAGTTGAGGGCATGGAACAGCCATACGTATACGTAAACAACAACAGTGAAGATGCAACCGATACCGATGACGGTCTTACTCCCGAAACCGGCGTTAAGACTATTCATGAGGCGGTTTCCCGTCTTGCTGAAACAGGCGGTAAGGTTATCCTTTCCTCCAGATATGTATTCAGCTCTGCCGTACGTGACCTTCCCGCTTGGGAAAAGGAAATCACCTTTACTGCTACTACAAATGCAAACGGCTTGCCCTCCACCGGCTTTGTAATCGGTGCACACGGTCTTGTTATTGAGTTCAACGGTCCTACCAAGCTTGAAAGTATTATCATCAACGGCTCCAACGTTTCAAAGCAGAATGCCTCCGACAAGGGTTATTACAATATCCCCGTATTCGTTGCTAACTGGAACGACTTCACCGTTGGTGACGGCCTTGTTGCGTACGGTGCATGTTACTTTGTAATCGGTAATGCTTATCCGAGCACCGCAACTATTACCGAGTCTGTTGTAGACCTCAAGACAGGTGAAAAAGACGGCAAGCCCGTACAGAAGGTTGTTAACGTTAAACTTAACAGAACAACCGCAATGCCTATAACCTATAACGGCAGCACGCTTTCTGCGGCAACTGCTACGTTCGACAGAGTATATCTCGGCTCACGTGTAAGCATTTCCAATGACCAGCCGCTTACTATCAAGAACGTTCACATCAACTTTACATCAAACGATGCAACGTTCAATCAGGTAATTCTCGGTACTGCAAGTAACGTACCTCCGAACACCCAGATGGAAAATTGCTCCATCACCGCAAACTTCAACGGTGTAAGCGATGCTTATATCAAGAAGATTTACATGGGTGCGGGTAACTTCCAGAACGCTGCAGGCACAGCTCATCTTGATAAGCTTGAGCTTAACCTTAACGGTACTGCGTACGTTACCGAATTGTTCCAGATTCTGAACACAACTGATGTTGATATTACTGTTTCAAGCGGAACAGACCGTGTTGAGGCTACCAATAAGACTGAAAAGCCCAACAAGGTTGCGTTCTTCATCTCGAAGAACAATCCTAATGATGCAACTGCAGGTTATATTCCTACAGGTGCCGAGTCTGTTAACCTCACCTACGGTTCTCACTCATTTGCAAAGGGGGTTGCATATCCTGCATACAATGCAATGTATGATGCATATGTTGCGGCTAACAAAGATGCAATCACCGTTATTGACGAGTGCGATTGGAGCGAGGGTGTAATTACTACCGAACCTACTCCTGAAGCAGACGGCGTTATGACATTCACATGTTCTGTATGTTCAAGAACCAAGACTACTGCTGTTAAGTTTGATTGCACCGCACATGACTACGTTGCAACCGCAAACGGTACATACTACTGTGCAAACTGCGGCGAAACCGCAACCGAGATTTCTGCTCCTGTTATCATTTCGACAGAGCCTATTGAGGTTAACGGCAGCGTAGTAAGCGTTGACGTAAACGTTAAGGCAACAACTCCTTTCTGGGGCATGTCCTTTGCAGTTGATGCACCTGCGGAACTCACGCTCGTTAGCGTAGAATCCGATTATGATAACAACGGCGATTGGTTCTTCTCAAGTGCAAGCGACCTTGTAACTCCTTACAACGTTATTCTTTGCAACAGCCAGATCAAGGACATTGCTCTTGATGATACGGTAGTCACCCTCAAGTTCATCGTTTCCGATGAAATGGATGCGGATGACTATATCATTGATATCACTTCTATCGAAACCTATAACGTTGCAGAGGAAAAGCTTGAAACTCTTGCAGTCGGTGCAGAGCTTAACGCA
>JAZQEH010000044.1:0-18068 GCA_045538895.1 Eubacteriales bacterium | reverse complement strand
CATTCGTCTTTCATAAAAAACCTCAAATATGCTAATTTTATTGAGTAGATTGTAGCATATAATTTGGGAAATGGTATAGTATATTTATGGTTTTAATTGTTGTAGTGATGATTTAAAACAACGATTTTTTACTTTAATATTTATATGCCCCACCTTGTCCATACGCTCTGCCTTATAATCCGAATACTTTTGCTGCAACTCCTTTCTACATAACTTTTACTAATATTTTTATTCTTCACTGGTTAAAATTTAAAATATACGCCTACAATTTTTCAAGCGTACCTATAAAAAGCAAGCAAAATAAATTGTTGATATATAACCATCATTACAAAATTCATTCTCATGGCAAAACTTACCAATATAATCTGTGAAGTGCGTCAAAACTCAAATGTAGGTAGAGCCACTTTCCTAGACACAAAAATACATGAGTACCTGCACGGCTAGTACCAGGTCAAGGACCGATTTGTCGAGAATGAGTATGGTACCAAGTTCTCACTCGACAGCTACGGCGCCAAATGGTTGGCATTCAATATGAAATAGATTAAAGGCGCTGCAGTTATTGCGGTGCCTTTATCATTTTCGTAATCTTCCGATAGGAATTGAATTATTTACACAATTCAATTATTCTAGCTGACTACAAAAGCAGAAGGGAGACAAATTCCTTACGGAGTGTCTCCCTTCTGCGACGCCCTTTCAACTTTATACTTTTATACGTTCTGACTTCCTATTCATTCTTTTTAACATCATTTTTAACTTTGGAGTATTATATCTCAATGCAAGTGTTGGCAAAATGTTCAAAAATAAATTAACTATTGCAACGGGAAAAGCAATAGAAAATGCACATATATTCGGTATAAATAGCATTGGAAGAAAGCCAATGGGATAGGACAGCCGATGAGTAAGCACACCTTTGTTACATTCAATGATAAACTTTTCTATGTACTCCGGGCTATTAGGGTTTGCTAAATTTTTCTTACTGAAGCCACCAAGACCGCCAAGCTCCCAGACCTTATCCTTCCAATTGCGCACTTTTAACTTTTTATAAAGATTCTTTTCTGCTTCCGATACATTGTATAGCGGATTGTTTACACCGAAAAATTTGTCCGGCAGTTTGTTGATAATGATTGCAATAAGTCCATCAAGAGCAAATTGCAATGCCGTACATACAACGACTAATATGATTATGTTGTACCAAATGGCTGTATTAAAAACAATATTGGTTGCAGCTATTATCAGCATTGCTATGCCAATTACTGAAAGATATAATTTCATATTTCACCATACTTGAGGGGCTTACCATAAAAATCTTCGTAAGTTTTAACCCAAGCCTCGTAATTTTTGTTTTTCATATCTCGCTTTGCATCCCCGTGAGAAAGAGTTTCATCGGGGTAAATAGCAGGAAGAATGTGCATTGTATATTCCTGCACAAAAAAACCATCGCCATCCAAAACGTCGCTATCTTCCATAGTGATAAAAATCGGTACAATAGGAGCTTTGTTGCGAACGGCAAGAGAAAACGCGCCGTCCTGCATTGGACGAGGTTTTCGGTAGTTCCACCACATACCTTGCTCGGGATAGATAAGTATTGTTTCGCCACGCCGTAGTAGTTCGGCAAACGCCTTCATAAACTTCACCATCGTTGCTTTTTGGCTTGATAACGGAAGGGTGTTACAGTGCCTCATAAAAAGCCCGAAAGGCTTGGGCGGATTCGTATAGTTTCCTTCACGAATCACCTTATAAAGCATTTTGCCGTCCATATGATCACGTAGTGCCACCCACACTGCATAGTTATCACCAACGCTGAAATGGTTGCAGGTGACAATCTTGCCACCCTCAACGGCGGTGAAATTTTCAATGCCCCGAACCTCTTTTATGATTAGTTGTCTATCGGCAATCATTTTATCAAAAAAACGCGCTCCGAAAATATTAGCGATTTTATTCTTGATTTTATTAGAGAATTTCTCGTTAAGGTAATCTATTTTATCCGGCATAAGCGGATAGGTTTCCGGATCATCTTCTACATCAAGATGCCATAATTCTTTTTTCTCAAGTTCTGCTATTCTTCTGAGCAATTCTAATTTATGAGCAGATTTTTCCATATTGTTTAACTCCTACGAATTATTTTTGAAAATGTGTAATCCGATGCAACGATCACTTTTGCGTGTTCAAGAATTTCTCTTGCAGCAATTTCCTTTTTTGCCTTTTCCTCGATTCCAAATGCAGCCTTGTTTTCAAGTATCTGTTCATAAAACGGGGATTTTTCCGCATAAAGCCAAAAGACTTCGCCGTCCATCACATCATCATACTGCCAAGGCTTTTTGTAGAGTGCGTAATGAACGATATTTTTTGCGCCTTCGCAGGTCAAAGGCATAGGCTCTTTGTTCCACCCATTTGGAAGCATATAAATTTTATCACGGCAAAGGTAGTTCAGATATGCCTGATCGGGATCGAGTAAATCAAAATCGTATTTAGTAATAAGTTCGACAAATTTTTCTTCTATTCTGTTCTGTCTGAACTCTTTAAGGTTTATTACTAAAACTCCCGCATTCACATACCCGTCAGGATCTACGCCAAGGGCTATCTTTGCATAGCTTCTGAATTCTTCCGTGTTTTGAACATATTGCTCAGGTGCCGCACCCAAGATGTTATTACCAAGAGGGGCATTATAAAGCTCCGATATATCACCAAGCACAACAAGGTCGCAATCGAGATATACTATCTTGTCGTATTGCGGAAACAAAGAGGCAATAAAAAGTCGGTAATAGGTTACAATTGAAAAATGATATACGTTCTTAAAATGCGATTTTATGTTTTCTATTTGTTTTGAAATATCAATAAAATCAATAACGAATCCCGGGCATTCATTCAACTTTACCTTAGCGATATTTTCAGCACAAAGACCTGTATTTAAAACAATAATCCTGTAATTATAGTCCTTGGATGCATTGGCGATAAGAGAAGCTATAGCCACATCAAGATAGGGTATGTAATTATCATCGGTTGAAAAGAAAATTGGTATTTCTCTACTCATTTCTCTACTCCTTTGGCATTCGATTAAAATTATCAAGCCCTATTATATCTTCAATAATAGAGAAGAGTAAACCTAAGTATTCGAGAAGTATGTCTACATATCGGATTTCGTGTCGTAGAATCGGTTTTCTACGGCTCTCCGTTTCGGAGGATCACTTAAAAACGCCCTGTTTTCAAGCGAAACAGGGCGTTTTTATATGCCTATTTAGTTTTTGGTTTGTTAATGTACGATGCCAGAACTATTACAATTTGTCCTGCAACACCCAACAAATAAATGAGCGTAACATTGACCTTGAAATATAAAAATGTAATATGTATGGTCGCAAGTATCGACCACATAAGCGCCGATATGATGAGGTAATTGTGTCGGGGATTAAACCAAATAGAATTAAAAATCAGTTTCACAATTAGTACAACCGGCAGAGCATATACAAAATACAACCATTGGAATGTCATTTGATTAGTAATTAAGGTTGTAATGATAAAAGCAAATATAGCAATAATCCAACCACCGCCTTCTGCAATATACGAAACAGCACGGCGATTGTATTTTACTTCTTTGGTCTTATGCTCAACAACTGCTTCTTCGATATTTTCTGACCTTACAAGGTAATCGAGCGTAACGCCAAAAAGATCTGCCATCTCAACCAATGCAGATAGATCGGGAGAAGATTCTACCCTTTCCCATTTGGATATCGTCTTATCAGAATAGTTTAATTTCTCTCCGAGTTCCATCTGCGTCATATTATTCAGAATACGAAGCTCGGTTATATTTTTAGCAACAGTGCTTTTTATATCTTTCATTAGAGAATCCCTCTCATCAATTCACATACTAACGAAGCGTTTTGATATATGTGATCAGCTCGTCAAATGATCCGTGCGAATATGATGATATATCCTTGTTTTCTTTGTTAATCATACAATCTGTAAGTAGGAACACATTCATTCCAAGTTGTTCGGCTATCATATCCTCCGAAACGTCGTTACCGACCATTAAGCATTCTTTGGGAGAAACACCTATGGTATTGCAAACCTCTTTGTAATATTCGAGGTTTGGCTTACAAAAATGGGATGTTTCAAATGAGGTGAATAATTCAAAATCCTTGGAGTCAAGTCCTGCCCATTTAATTCTGCTTTCTGTAGCTATTATAGGGAACAAAGGATTTGTTGCAAGTGCAACACGAAATCCTAAACTTTTGGCTATATGTGCAACCTCGGCCGCTTTTGGTGTATTACCGCAAACCTCACTAATTTTTTGGAAATCTGTTCGATAGAACTCGTCAAAAATGTGTGTCTGACTTTTAATTTTCTCGCCGTATATATCAGCAAGAGCATTCCAAAAAGCAACTTCGTTTGTTTGGGCGCCATCGTTTTTAACCATTGCCTTTGTGCCGAGCATCACCGCTTTTGCAAATTCACTCGGTTCATAACCGTAGGGCGTAGCCGTGGTTGCCAAGCCCTTCAAATATGTACCAACGAAAACATCCTGATCCATCGGTAACAGGGTTCCGTCTAAATCGAATAAAATTGTTGTAATCATAAAATAATTCCTTTTGCTTTAATTCTTAAAGAACGCCACTACAACAGCACCAGGACCTGCGTGTGTGCCGATAACACTACCGACAGTTGTATAACGCACTTCATCGAGATTGCCTTCCCAGATATGACGGCTATCTTCAATATATTTTAACAGAAGTGCATCAGAAATTCCACTATAACCGAGCAAAACAGGTTTACTAAAGTCAATACCGCCGGCTTTATCTATTTCCTGAACAAGCAAGTTGTTGCCCATCTTAGAGCCTCGTGCTTTACCGAGCATTCCGATTTCTCCGTCAATAACGGAAAGTACGGGTTTAATATTTAATACTCCGCCGGCAAATGCTACCGCTTTAGAAATACGACCGCCTTTTTTGAGATACTCAAGGGTATCAACCAAGGCAACGATAACAATCTTTTTCTTTTCTTCCTCGAGTGTTGCCGCAATTTCCTCAGCACTTTTTCCTTCGTCCAAAAGTCTGAAAGCCAATTCAACTAAGATACCGCTACCCATGGCCGCACTGGCACTATCAACAATATAAATGTTGTCAAAATCCTCAGCTGCAATAGTTGCGCTTTGGTATGTACCAGAGAATTTGGAAGCAAGAGTGATTACAACTGCACTCTCTCCGGCTTCTTTTGCTTTTTCGAATTCTTTTATAAATGCATCGGGTGTTGCTTGGCTTGTAGTAGGAAGTACATCGCTTTCTATAAGCTTCTCGTAAAATGTTTTATGGTCGATAGTTACACCGTCTATATATTCCTCTGTACCAAAATTCACTGTAAGCGGAACGATATGCACACGCTCTTTGTATTCGGGCATTAAATCTGCTGTGGAATCCACAATAATTCTTGTTTTCATTCTATTCAAATCCTCTCATTATTTATCGCAAAAACATGTGTAATAATGCTTCGTAAAGCTTGCTCTTGAACGGCTGATAACGCATCGGCAAATCCATCCAAGTCTTTTTATCTACGATGGACTTATAGTGGGAGAAAGCATCAAATCCGTCTTTTCCGTGATAGCCGCCCATACCGCTTTCTCCAACACCGCCAAACGCCATTTCGCTTGTGGCAAGGTGGATAACCACGTCATTGACACAACCGCCACCGTAGGAAAGCTCGCTAGTAACTCTTTTAATGTGCTTTTTATTGCTTGAGAAGATATACAAAGCAAGAGGCTTATCCTTATCCTTCAGTTCGTCAATTATAGCATCAAAACTATCAAATGTAAGAATAGGCATAATGGGGCCGAAGATTTCTTCGCCCATAACGGCATCATCGTATGTTACGTTATCCATAACAGTGGGCGCAATTTGGCAAGTATCAGCATTTGTGTTACCGCCAATAACAACCTTTTTGCTATCAATTAAACCGCAAAGTCTATTAAAATGTTTTTCGTTGATAATCTTACCGTAGTCATTGTTTTTGAGGGGATCATCACCGAACTGTTTCTTTATTTGCTTAATTACTTCTGATACAAACTCATCCTTAATGCTGCTCTCGCAGAGAATGTAGTCAGGAGCAACGCAGGTCTGACCGCAGTTGAGATACTTACCCCAAACAATACGCTTTGCGGCGAGCTTGATGTTTGCGCTTGCATCAACGATGCAAGGACTCTTGCCACCTAGTTCCAAAACAGCAGGGGTAAGATGCTCAGCCGTATGGCGAAGCACTTCTTTGCCTACCGCCTGACTTCCTGTAAAAAACACGAAATCAAATTTCTGATCCAAAAGAGCTGCATTCTCGGCTCTGCCGCCTGTAACAACTGCCACATATTCCGGATTAAAGCATTCGGTGATAATCTTCTCTATAATTTTGCTTGTTGCAGGAGAATATGCGCTGGGCTTTACAATAGCAGTATTACCCGCCGCAATAGCATCCGCAAGCGGATCTATCGTTAAAAGAAAAGGATAGTTCCAAGGACTCATAATAAGCGTATTGCCGTATGGCACAGGCTGCTTAAAGCTATGAGAAGCAAACTGAGCAAGCGGTGTATAAACCGTCTTTCTCTTTGCAAACTTTTTGGTGTGACGGATCATATACGAGATTTCGGAAAGCACTAATCCGCTTTCACACATGAAGCCTTCATAATGGCTTTTGCCAAGATCTGAAGTCAGCGCATCATTGACTTCGTTTTCATATTTTTTTACGGTTGCATACAATTTCTTGAGTTGCTCAATACGAAATTTAACAGGAATTGTTACTCCGCTTTTATAATATTTTCTCTGCTTTTCAAGCAGGCTACTAATTTGTTCACTTGTCATCTTATTTGCTCCAATCTGCGATCTTGTAATAGAAACTCTCCAATTCCTTCTTGGTCATAAGCACCGGCACGGGATAGAGGGGGTTAGCTTCTTTCTCAGCGTGTTTCGCCAAAGCGTCAATATCTTTCTTTTGAATCCCTGTGAGTTTATTCGGGATATTCATGTTAGCGTTCAGCTGTTTGACTGCATTGATAAACTTAATTGCACCAGTCATAGGAGCATCGTCTTTCGTTGCAACACCTGCTGCAATGCCGAGTTTATGCAGCTTCTTATGTACTCGTTTGCCGTATGCTTCTAACACATAAGGCATAATAACCGCATTAGCAAGACCGTGGGGAGTACCGTATTTACCGCCAAGCGAATGGGCAAGGGCATGAATATATCCAACATAAGACTTTGAAAAAGCAATGCCAGCCTTGTATGCGGCGTGAAGCATATTTTCTCTAGCCTCATGATTATTTCCGTCTTTGTAGGCAATTTCTACATTGTTGAAAACAAGCTTTGTTGCTTCAAGCGCAAGCCTTCTCGTTTCCCTTGTAGTAGATCTGCCGATATATGCTTCAACTGCATGGGTAAGTGCATCCACACCGGTTGATGCGGTAAGATGCGGCGGTAAAGAGTATGTAAGGGTTGCATCCAGCACCGCATAATGAGGAATTATGGGAAAGCTCATGATTGCATATTTGCGATGCGTATCAGAATCGGTAATCATAGCCGCAAGGGTTGTTTCACTACCCGTACCTGCAGTGGTGGGAATTGCAATCAAGGTTGGCAACTTGCGCCACACCTTTAATTTGCCACCTAATTGATTCACGGTTCTCCTGGTATAAACCACACGTGCACCGACTGCCTTAGCGCAATCCATAGCAGAGCCGCCACCAATGGCGATAATACTGTTGCAGCAATTAGCTTTGTATGTCTTTAATGCATCCTCAACATTTTTCACGGTCGGATTAGGTTGTGTATCATCATAGATGGTATAGGAAACGTCGTTTGCTTGCAACACTTCTTCTAACGGTTTCACCAAGCCGTTTACCACGATTCCTCTGTCTGTAACAACAAGAACAGATTTGATGTTTTCTTTTTCAAATACGTCCTTAAGGTCAGTGCAGGAACTAATAATTTGAGGCTCTCTGTATGGTAAAATGGGTAAAGCTGCACGAAATCCTAATTGAAAAGTGCGGCAAAATATTTTTGATGCAATATTCATTATTCAGGTATTCCTTCCTTGCTCAATTTAGTTAAATTAGATGTAATTGACTCAAGTGCCTTGTAAAAAACATCTCTTGTTTTATCATCGAGGTCTTTGCCTGATAATTCAACTGCTTTGCTTGCGCGAATGCTAACTTGTTCGGCGGCAGTTTTACCTTCATTAGTAAGAATCCAAAGCCCACGATAAAGACTTCCACCAACGTCCTTTTTACAAGCAAGTCCTTTTTCTTCAAGAATAGCAATCATACGTGATGCATCAGATTTATCCTTGCCACTAATCTCACAAAGTTTAGGTACAGTAATACCGTCAGGATATTTGTACATAGTGGTGAGGTATGTGGCATGAGGGCTTTTTAAGCCGTATTTTGCAAGCTCCTCAGAAGCCAGCTTACGCCAGCAACGAGATATCTCAGAGATAGCAAATGAAAACCGTTCAAATCTGTCTAACATAAACGAATACTCCTTCCAAAGCTCAAAAGTTGTAATTTCAACTTTTACATTATAATACAAACAAGTTGAAATGTCAACAAGTTCGAAATTGAAAAGGCAGTAAGAAAAATTCTCACTGCCTTAAATTAAAGGGATTTTCAAAATATAACAGTAATTGTTGTTCCTTTGCCGACTTCGCTATCAAGCGTTACCTTACCACTGTGATACTGTACAGCGTGTTTTACAATAGAAAGTCCAAGACCGGTGCCACCGGTTTCTTTGGAATGGCTTTTATCTACTCTGTAGAAGCGTTCAAAGATACGGCTTTGATGTTCAGATGCGATACCAATGCCTGTGTCCTTTACGGATACAACTGCACGTCCGTTATCATTACCGATTTTAATCTCAACCTTGCCGCCGTCCACGTTGTAGCGGATAGCATTATCGCAAAGATTATAAATAATCTCGTAAATATAGCGGCGCACACCGTAGATGGTTTTGGGATCGCCGTCAATCGAGAGTTTAACGTTTTTCTTTGCCGCCGATACGGTAAGCACCTCAACCACTTCCTTTGCAACCTCTGTGAGTTCCACAGTTTCGGTTGCAGGTTCGTGATTTTCATCAAGCTGAGAAAGTCGGATAATATCGTTAATAAGGGATACTAATCTTGTTGCTTCTTTGCGGATATTACCAACAAACCTTGCCGTATCTTCGGGTTTCACAAGTCCATTTTCAAGCAGTTCTGCACTTCCGATAATGGATTGAAGCGGAGTTTTCAATTCGTGGGTAACGTTTGCAGTGAACTCCTGACGGTTACGCTCTGCAAAAGCACGGTCACTAATATCGAACACGAGAATAACCGCACCGAGAATCTTGCCATCCGATTCAATGGGATTGATAGTGAATTGATACTCGTTACCGTTTCTTTCTTCGGTGTATTCGCTGTGGTTGCCTTCAAGAGCGTTCCAAATGGCTTTGCTCATTTTGCTTGTACGATCAACGAGAAGAAAATCATTACCAACTACATCCTTTTTAGCGGCAAAAATCTTTCTTGCGGCGGCATTCAGACTAAGCACCATACCGTGCTCGTCAAGAAGAACGAGACCTTCGTTCATTGAGGACACAATTTGCTCGAACTCATCGGATCTGCGCTTCAGCGTTTCCATTTGAGTTTTGATTTGCTTGTGTTGTCTATGAACCTTGGTGAGAATAGGTGTCAATTCTTCGTAAGTAGTGTTATCCGAAGGATTATCCAAGTCGAGTTTCATTAAAGGCTCAGTAACCTTTTTTGCCATAGTGTGAGAAAGAATACCTGCAACTACTGCTGCAATCAAAATTATCGCAATAATGGCAGGAAGCATACCGAGGATTAAAGCACCCACAGTAAGTTGGCTTACAGAGATACGCAGCACATCGCCGTTTTGGAGTTTTACTGCCTCATAAAAAGTTTTTTCAGTCAGCGTTGAGGAATTTCTTGCACTACTGCCTTTACCGTCCTTAAATGCTTCGATAATTTCCTCACGGTCAGCGTGGTTTTCCATTTCAGAAGCATTTGCCTGTGTGTCGTAAAGCACGGTGCCGTCAGCATCCACCACAGTAAAACGGAAAACAGTGGAGTCGAACTTTTCAAAATATTCAACACCCACTTCATTGACGGTATCAGCTACAAGGGACAACTCTGCCTTTAACTGTTTTACCTGAGAATCGTTAAAATAGTCATACAAAAAACTTGTTGCAATGCCGATACTTGCAAGGAGGACCACCAATGCTACCGTGAATATGGAGTGAAATATCTTTTTTGTCATACTTCATTCTCCAATCTGTACCCAACACCGATAACGGTCTTAATCTGACCGCCGGCATTGCCGAGCTTGTGGCGAAGGGTTTTAATGTGCATATCAACGGTACGGGTTTCACCAATGTAGTCCATACCCCAAATCTCGCTCATCAGCTTGTCTCTTGAAAATACCATATTCGGATTCTGCATAAAGAGCTTGAGCATTTCAAATTCCTTGTGAGTTAGTTCAACTTTCTCACCGTCTGAAATAACCTTATGCTCGGTTTCTTTTAATGTAATATTGCCCACTGTAATATCGGTGGACACTTCTTCCTTTGTGGTACGGCGAAGCACCGCTTTTACACGGGCAACCATTTCCATAACGCCAAATGGCTTTACAAGATAATCGTCTGCTCCGGAATTAAGACCGCCGATTTTATCCATCTCGGTGCCTTTGGCAGTGGCCATAATAACGGGAATATCTTTGTAGGCTGCTTCAGAACGGAGCTTGGCAAGCACCTGGAGTCCGTCCATTTCCGGCATCATAATATCGAGAATAATTAACGCAGGCTTTTCGGTTTTAAGCGCTTCAAGCATAGAAATACCGTCCGCAAAGCCACGGGCTTCAAAGCCCGTTTGTTCTAACGTATAAACTTCTATCTCACGGATGGTACTGTCATCATCAACACACCAAATCATATTCTACTCTCCTTTATGAACACCTGTAACAGAGAACTCGACCCACTCGGCAATATTTACGGCGTGATCTCCGATACGTTCGAAATATTTTGCAATCATCAATAGGTCAACGGCATATTCTCCGTCAGCATTATTTTCAGATATCATTTTTATTAACATATCTTTCATTCTGCCGAAAGCCTCATCCACGACATCGTCGTGCTCGGCCACAGCTTTGGCAAGGGCAACATCTTGTTTTACATAAGCATCAATGCTGTCGGTTACCATTTTACATGTTGCTTCTGCCATCGGTTTGAAATCAGCAAACTCGGCACCGGTTCTACCGTCAAGGAATGGAATAATCTCAGCAATGTCCTCCGCCTGATCTCCGATTCTTTCCATATCGGTAATCATCTTAAGGGCGGCGGAAATCACACGAAGGTCTTTTGCGACCGGCTGTTGCTGAAGCAGCAGCTTTAAGCAGATGGATTCAATTTCTCTTTCCATCTGGTCAATTTCGTGACCTTGCTCCTTAGCTTTTCTTGCGCCTTCGATATCACCATTCAAAAGGGCTTTTGCAACTAGGGCGATCAGTTCCTCGCATTCAGCGCCCATTTCAATCATTTTTTTATTTAGCAGGCTAAGCTGTTCATCAAATCTGCTTCTCATAATATCAACCAAACCTTCCTGTAATGTAATCTTCGGTGCGCTTGTCCATCGGCTGCGAGAATAATTTCTCGGTTTCACCGAATTCCACTAACTCTCCAAGAAGGAAGAATGCCGTATTATCAGAGATACGAACTGCCTGCTGCATATTATGAGTTACTATAATTATAGTATATTTTTCCTTCAATTGCAATGCAAGTTCCTCAATGCGAGAAGTGGAAATAGGATCGAGCGCCGAAGTCGGCTCATCCATCAGCAAAACCTTCGGCTCTACAGCAAGAGCACGGGCAATGCAAAGACGCTGTTGCTGACCGCCGGAAAGACCAAGTGCGTTCTTTTTGAGGCGGTCTTTTACTTCGTCCCAAATAGCTGCATCGCGAAGCGCCTGCTCAACAATTTCATCGAGTTTCACCTTGCTTGTGATGCCGTGAGTGCGAGGACCATAAGCGATGTTATCGTAAATACTCATTGGGAACGGATTGGGTTTTTGGAACACCATACCAACGTCACGACGAAGTTCGTTTACATCAACATCTTTATCGAATATGTTGCGACCGTTATAGCAAACCTCACCCGTGATTTTTACAGTAGGGATAAGGTCATTCATACGATTAAGTGTTTTCAGGAATGTAGATTTACCACAGCCCGAAGGACCGATCAAGGCGGTAATGCTCTTTTCGGGAATGGCAATGTTTATATCTTTTAAGGCTTTATTATCACCGTACCAGAGACACAAGTCTTTAGCCGTCATTATTTCACTCATACGTTTCTCCTTTTTGCGAAGTATTTGCCAACCAGTGTGGCAGAAAGATTTATAATCAAAGTAAGGATCATCAGAATGGATGCGATGGCGAACGCTACTTCAAACTCACCGTATTCCTTTGCGTACACATAAAGTGCTACGCTCAAAGAAGCACCAGGTTTCATCATACCGGTAAAGATATCATTTAGCGAGTGTGCAAGACCTGCTGTGTAGAACAACGCTGCTGTCTCACCAACAATTCGACCGATAGAAAGGATACAACCGGTGATTACACCATCCACACATCCGGGAAGTACCACTGTGCGGATTACTCTCCATTTGCCTGCACCCAAACCGAAGGCTCCTTCACGGTAGCTCTGCGGCACGGTCTTTAAGCTCTCCTGTGTGGTTCGCATAACTGTCGGCAGGTTCATAATAACGAGCGTCAGAGCACCTGCAAGTAGGCTTGAACCTAAGGTGTTTGCAAAGAGCAACATACCAACAAGACCGTAGATGATTGACGGAATGCCCGACAAGGTCTCGGCAGCATACTCGATAATGCCAACAAGTTTTTTATTCTTTGCATACTCATTCAGATAGATAGCAGCTCCGACACCGACCGGAAGCACAATCACAAGTGTTGCCAAGATGATGTACAGTGTGTTTAGGATATCCGGCAAAATACCTATTGTGCCTCTAAGTTGGCTGGGTTTGGTTGAGAGCAGTTCCCATGTAATGTTCGGCAAGCCTTTTGCGAGCACATAGCCGAGCAAGAACAACACTAACGCTACAGTTATACCTATCGAAAGCCACATCATACATCTCATACCGAGAATGTATGTTTTTCTTTTTGTACTAATCGTTTTCTTTTGCATATTAGCCCTCCTTATTTCTCTTGAGGAAGAAGTTGAGTGTTGCGTTTATGAGCATAATAAAGAGGAACAACACAAGGGCGATGGAAAACAGAGCTTCACGCTGAAGGCTTCCGTAACTTGCGTAGGACATCTCACTGGCAACTGCAGTAGTGAGGAAACGTACACTTTGGAAGAGCGACGGCATATTTGCTACGTTACCGGCTACCATCATAACAGCCATTGCTTCACCGATTGCACGTCCTACACCGAGCACAACTGCAGCGGCAATTCCACTTTTTGCTGCGCGTACAGATACCTTGAAATAGGTTTCTGTGGGTGTTGCACCGAGAGCAAGGGATGCATCTTCATATTCCTTAGGTACTGCATCAAGTGCAGTGATGGAGACTTTGATAATGCTCGGCAAGATCATAACAGCAAGTACAACGATTGCGGCAAGCAAACTTGCGCCGTCCGGGATATTAAAGATTTCACGAATTGCGGGTACTAAAACAAGCATACCTACAAGACCGTAAACAACCGAAGGAATGCCGGCAAGCAGATTGACTGCGGATTCTACTACATTGCGTACACGCTTACTTGCTACCTTAGAAAGATAGACTGCAGAGAAGAATCCAATCGGCACACCAATCAGGATGGCACCTGCTGTACCATAGATACTTGTCAGTATAAAGGGCAATATTCCGTACTTCGGATCAGCGGCACTGGATGCCCATTCTTTTCCGAACAGGAAATCTATCAAGCCTATTTCTTTAATTGCAGGAATACCCGAGATTATAAGGTAGATGGTAATCATCAGAACACAACCTACCGTGATAAGACCAAGAATCAGGAATATTCCGTGAATGATATTTTCAAGTAATTTCTTTTTCTTCATATTACACCTCAAACGGGAATAAGCGACGGCTGAAGCTTACCGTCGCTCGTTTATCTCCCTTAGTTAGCAGGAACTACACCTGCGTTGCTGATAATTTCGTTTGCTGCGGAAGATGTGATGTAATCGAAGAACTCCTGAGCGCTCTTGGAAAGCTTGGTATCCTTCTTTGTAACCAGTACGAAGGGACGCTGTACAGCGTAGCTGCCATCTTTTACAGTGCTTTCGCTAGGAGCAACACCGCCAACCGATACTGCTTTTACGCTGTCCTTTACAGAAGCGAGGGATGCGTAACCGATAGCGTTAGGGTTGCTGGATACTGCGGTAATTACGTCACCGGTAGAGGTGCATTCCTGACGATATTTGCACTTATCTTCGGTGTCGGTGATTGACTCGAAGCCATCTCTTGTACCGCTGTTTGCCTCACGACCGATGAGAACGATTTCGCCATCTGCGCCGCCAACATCTTTCCAGTTGGTAATTTCGCCGGTGTAGATCTTAGCGATGGTCTCGATGCTTAAATCTGCAACCTTGTTGTCGGGATGAACGATGATTGCGATACCGTCGTATGCGAGGATGGTTCCTTCAAGGCCCTTTGCCTTTTCCTCATCCTTGAGGTCACGGCTGGAAAGACCGATGTCGCAACGTCCTGCGAGAACTGCTTCGATACCTGCACCGGAACCGGTTGCATTGTAAGTAACTTCTGTGCCTGTTTCTTCCTGGAATGCTTCACTTAAAGATTCGATGACTTTACTCATCGAGGTTGAACCGTCTGTCGATACACTTTCCGACTTGGAGCAACCTACCATTGCGGTACAGATCAAAACCGCTACAACTAACAAACTAATAATTTTCTTCATTTTCAAAATCTCCTTTTGAATAATTTTTTTACTGGATTTACTCGTCGATTCTCTCGACTACGGTTACATTCTACCGCCCTGCTGTAAAATCCGTAACCAAATTGGTGTAAAATCGGAGTAAAAAAATTCGCCGCCTCAACAAAGAAGCGGCGATAAATTTATTAGTTCCTCATATTATATTGCTTATACGAAAGAAAGATACTTTTTCGTATATTCAGTGTATTTCTCTCTATAGAACTCATTGTCGCTTCTGAGAAGTTTGAGGGATTCGTGCAGGTTCATATTTTGTGCTTTCGTATCCATAACACAGCCGGCAATGTTAGAGCAGTGGTCAGAAACTCTTTCCATGTTGGTAATAAGATCGCTCCATACGAAGCCAACCTCAATACTGCAATCGCCAACACGCAAGCGGTCGATATGACGTGTGCGGAGAAGTTCCTTCATTCTATCAATAACCTGCTCAAGAGGTTCTACAAGATTTGCGTGGTCAGCGTTATTGTCTACAAATGCGCTATAAGAGAGAGCTACAATTTCCTCAGTTGCGGCACAAAGGGCATCAAGTTCTGCTTTCGCACCATCAGAGAAAGCAATACCTTTCTCACGCATTTCTTCTGCTGATTCAACAATGTTTACAGCGTGGTCGGATATACGTTCAAAGTCACCGATTGCTTTGAGAAGCATAGATGCCATCGCACCTTCATTTTCATTAAGCTGTTTGGTGCTTAGTTTTACAAGGTAACTACCAATTACATCTTCAAGGTGGTCAGTTTTATCTTCTGCTTCTCGAATTGCTTCGGCTTTAGCTTTATCATAAGTACCAAGGCATTCAATACTGCTTCTTAATGCATCAGTTGCAATCTTTGCCATATCAAAGGTGAGGTTATGTGCACATTCAAGTGCAATCGCAGGAGTGGCAAGAAGTCTGTCATCAAGTTCGGATACCTTTTCAACCTGAGCAGTATCAGGAATAAGTTTGTATGCAATCTTTTCAAGAAGTCCAGACATAGGAAGAAGAAGCAAGGTACATACAATATTAAATATGGAGTGTGCGGTTGCGATACCTGCATAGTTTGCAGCTTCATTAAGAAGTGCAGGAGCAAATATTGCTCTGATAGCTGCGAAACCACCAAGGCACACAACAGTACCAATTACGTTAAAGGATAAGTGTACAAGTGCTGCACGTCTTGCATTCTTGGTTGTGCCAACGGAGGAAATGATTGCGGTAATACAAGTACCAATGTTTTGTCCCATAATAATCGGGATTGCTGCACCATAGGAAACAGCACCGGTCGCTGCAAGAGCCTGAAGAATACCAACAGATGCAGAGCTTGACTGAATAACAGCAGTAAGAATTGCACCAACAAGAACACCAAGGATGGGATTCTTAAACATAAGGAACATTTCCTGGAATGCAGGAATATCCTTAAGACCGGAAACCGCATCAGTCATTGTTTCCATACCGAACATAAGAGTTGCAAAGCCAAGGAGAACAACGCCGATATCCTTTTTCTTATTACTCTTTGTAAACATTAAAAGAGCGATACCGATAAGAGCAAGAACTGGCGTAAAAGAAGAAGGCTTCAAAAGTTTCAGGAACATATTACTTCCCGAAATACCGCTAAGGCTCAAAATCCAAGCGGTAACGGTTGTACCGATGTTGGCACCCATAATAACGTGGATCGCCTGCTTTAAGGTCATAAGTTTGGAGTTTACAAAACCAACGACCATAACCGTTGTTGCAGAAGAACTCTGAATAACAGCGGTAACGCCAAGACCTGTAAGAAGTCCTGCAAGTTTGCCGGTAGTAAGTTTTCCGATCATAATTTCAAGTTTACTGCCTGCGCTTCGCTCCAGTGCGTCGCCCATAAGGTTCATTCCGAAGAGGAATAAACATAGTCCGCCTATGAGCGTAAGTACGTCAAAGATGTTCATTTACATAACCTCAAATCTTTATAGTCTGTTTTTTTTAAACGCATTTTACTTGCATTTTACCTTTATTTTACAGTGAGGATGTAAAATCCGTAATCAAGTCCGTGTAAAATCCGTGTAAAATCATAAAAAAGGCGCCGCATTTCTGCGACGCCCTTCAACGTGTAATTAGTTTTTATCCTTAATGAAGCATACGCCAAATGTGCCTGCAAGAAACAAGATGATTATAACACCAATCACTGTGATGTAGTCAAATCCAAACATCAAGGGCATAAGGGATGCTGCGGTTGCAAAGCCGGACACATTCAAGATAGACGTGTTCAGTCCCTTGCGCGGCTTGAACAGATAAATAGTCACCAGGACGAGCAGGATACAGGTCAGTATGGCAGTAATCAACGGGCCAAAGTTCGCATAGCCAAACGGCATCATACTGAAATAGGAATATGTCCTGCGCCACGGTTCACCTTCGGGATTGGCAAAGTTCAGAACAACTCCGTATGGGAGCAGTTCGAGAATCAAAGCAATAAGAGGTAATGCTACAAAGAGAATCTTCTTGATCTTCATATCGCTACCTCCTTATTTCAGTTCAGTACCGCCCCATTCGACAACAGTAAAGCCGTTACGTTCGGGCGCTGTTAGCTCCTGCTCAGGCAGATCCACAGCGATCTCAGATGCCTGCCAAGCCATAAATACACGAATCAGCGTATCGGGTGCAGGATTCACTTTGAGCTGTGCTGCATCGGTATAAATGTCGGTCTGGAAAGAAATGATGTTATCAGGGTTCTGCTCCATCAGAGGTAGCCAGTATACAATGAACTCGTTCGCTTCACGACGGGTTAGACCGAGTTTCGCAAGAGCATCCTCCAGGAACGCTGCGGTATCTTCTCCCTTAACACAGAATCCTTTTGAAAGGTCATACTGTGCATTGGTTTCGCCTTCCCAATAAAGATAATTATAGGTCTGACCATTAGCATCAGCCAGCGTACCATCGGGAGATGCTGTTACAGTCCAACCATTGTTGTATGCCGGATAGGTGCAGGGCAGTTTGCCATCAAGTGTCAAATCAACGTACACTGACATCTCTTTTTCGGGATAGAGATAAATAACCGGCTTGTATGCCGCATTAGGGTCCGGTTGCCAATCACTTGCTTCGACCGATGTGAAATCACATTCCACGCGCTGATTTTCCTGATCAT
>JAZQEH010000043.1:0-2980 GCA_045538895.1 Eubacteriales bacterium | reverse complement strand
CCTCCCCGTTGAGGAAATCAGCCTTACAGATGATAATTATTATGAGCTTGGTCTTTTGTATGCAGGCGCTGATGCAATAATTGTATCCGAAACAGAGATTATAACCTACGGCGATGCAACAGGCGACGGCGAAGTATCGCTTATCGATGTAGTACGCATTATGAATTATGCAACAAACGGCAATGTGACAATAGACGCTGCTGCGGCAAATATTGACCGCGACCTTGATATCGACGTTAATGATATACTCATCGCGCTTAAGGTAATTCTTAATAATTAACCAAAAAGGACTGCTTTTCAGCAGTCCTTTTTGATGCGATAAATAATAGTTAATCTAATCACTTTAAAATGCTTCGCATTTTAAAGTGGGGAGGGGCGTACATTCGCATGTCGCTCACCGCGACCGCCCCTTTAAGGAGTAAAAAAGCCGGGAAACCCGTCTTTTTTACAGTTTTTTATAATAATTATTTAGTTTTTCTTTGGTTCTTTCTTTTTAAGAAAGAACGCCTTCGTTACTCTCCTAAACTTTAATTTAAACATCAAAAATACAACACGGCTTCGCAGTTGGTTTTGCCGTCGGAGCGAACAGTTCTTATATAAACTGTTTCATTTTCAACCTTTGAATAAACAGTAAGTTCATCATCAAGCGGTGCTTCATTAGCATAGCTGATATTAATGCCTTTTAGCTTTTTGTCCTTTATTTCGGGTACAAAATCGCAAAGCATATTAAGGTACTTTGTATTGTTCATATGCCCGTTGATATCGGTATCGCTGTAGTATATCTTGCGGCTTGCTACGGCAGTCATCTCCTCGGTTTTGGGCATACGCACACGAAGCGGCAGTGACAGTTCAAAGCACTCGTCTTTTTCGCCACCGATTTCACCGCTATCCTCAACACGAAGCAGTTTTCCTGCTTTGAAGTCAAGAAGTGCCCACACCGTGTAAACTTCCGCCATAACCTCGCCGTTTACCGAAAGGCGGTAACAACGGTTAAAACAAAGACCACGGCTATCGGTTGCCCATGTTTCGCAAATGGCATCATCGCCCTCGTGTATGTCACCGTATATGCTCATCACAACACGGCTTAAAATAAAGCCCTTGCCCTCGGCACGCAAATCGTCATTTGAGGGAGGAAACTTCGCCATCTGATGTGAGCCGACCTCCTCAAGCTTTGCAAGCAACTGAGTAGGACGCATTATGCCGTGCATATCCACATCATAGTTATTTATTTCTATTTTTTCCGAAAACTTCATAGTGTCACCTGAAAAATAAAAGGGCTGACTTTCGTCAGCCCTTTGCAGTTTGAATTAGAGTGTGTTGGCAGAGCCGAGAACGTTAACGATCTTGTGGTAAACGGTCTTCTTAACCTCTTCACGTGCAACAGAGAGATAGCCACGGGGGTCAAATACTTCGGGACTTGCGTGCATTACACGGCGGATACCTGCGGTAAGAGCAAGACGGATATCGGAGTCGATATTGATCTTACATACAGCCATGGTAGCTGCCTTGCGAAGCTGCTCTTCGGGAATACCTACTGCATCGGGAAGCTTGCCGCCAATAGAGTTAATTTCCTTAACGTAGTGCTGGGGAACGGAAGAAGCACCGTGAAGAACAATCGGGAAGCCGGGAAGACGCTTGCCAACCTCCTCAAGAATGTCAAAACGGAGCGGAGGGGGAACGAGGATACCCTCTGCGTTACGTGTGCACTGTGCGGGGGTAAACTTATATGCACCGTGAGATGTACCGATAGAAATTGCAAGAGAGTCAACACCGGTGCGGCCAACGAACTCTTCAACTTCTTCGGGCTTTGTGTAAGAGGATTCTTCAGCAACTACGTCATCCTCAACGCCTGCGAGAACGCCGAGCTCACCCTCTACAACTACGCCGTGTGCGTGTGCATATTCAACAACCTTCTTGGTAACTTCGATGTTATCCTCGAAGGAGTGGTGAGAACCGTCGATCATAACCGATGTAAAGCCACCGTCGATACAAGCCTTGCAGATTTCAAAATCTGCACCGTGGTCGAGGTGGAGTGCAAGGTCGATACCGCTGTCAGCAATAGCAGCCTTTGCAAGTGCAAGGAGGTACTCCTGCTCTGCATACTTTCTTGCGCCAGCAGATACCTGAAGAATAACGGGGGACTTAGCCTCACCCGCTGCTTCAGCGATAGCCTGAATGATTTCCATGTTGTTAATGTTGAAAGCACCGATAGCGTAGCCGCCCTCATAAGCTTTCTTGAACATTTCTTTTGTTGTTACAAGTGCCATAAGTTTATCTCCTGTATTTTAAATTGTTTTTTCCTTAACATACTAATTGTACAACAATAACAGGAAAAATGCAAGTGTATTTATTACTGAATATTTCATTAATATTTTATACCGTGCCGCCAAGACCGAAGCTTATCGAAATAGCATTGTCAACCTCGCTCATCACGTTGTCATCAAGATGTCCCATTTTTTCCTTTAAGCGTTGTTTATCTATTGTACGTATTTGCTCAAGCAATATGACGGAATCCTTACCAAGTCCGCCCTTGTCCGCATATATGTCAATATGTGTCGGAAGATGCGTTTTGCTCATTTTGCTTGTAATCGCCGCCGCTATTACGGTAGGGCTGTATTTGTTACCAACATCGTTTTGTACAATCAAAACAGGTCTTAGCCCTCCCTGCTCCGAGCCTATGACAGGGCTTAAATCTGCGTAAAATATGTCGCCACGCCGTACGCTCATAAAAACTTCTCCTTTCTTTTGAATCAGTATCTTTATTTTCCCTACACTGCATATCTTTTAATCATTTTTTTGCAGGGAAAATATGACACTTTTTAAAAGGACTCCTTTAATATTGTATTTTTGCGTGACGCTTTTGGTTAAAAAGGAAAATTATAGTTCAGCGAAGTAACGAAGGCGTTCTTTCTTAAGAAGAAAGAACCAAAGAAAAACTGAAGGCGGATCGGAGCCATGGTGGTCTGTGGGCCCAGGAGGT
>JAZQEH010000042.1:0-7576 GCA_045538895.1 Eubacteriales bacterium | reverse complement strand
CGTTTATGAACAGAATTGGATATACGAATAAATAAAAGGGCTGCTTGCAGCCCTTTTTAGCCTGATGACAAAGTCATCAGGCTGACCAGAGGGTGAGAAACGCAGGCAGATTTTTGGATTTTTGTTTCGTCGGCGTACATGCGTACGGTAGAGACAAAAATCCGAAAAAGCAAGTAACGGCAAGGGTTTTTTAAGCCCTTGCCGCATTTTGATTTTAATATTTTTAATATAATGTAAAAAATTATTTCTTTTTATTTTTTGCTTTTATTTTTTACTTGCGGTCTGACGCGTTTGTCAGCACTCTGAAGCCAAGCATTTCTGCTTGGTTTTCTATCTTATTTCTGCATTTGCTTTTTTTCGGTTTTCTGCATTTGATTCTTTTCGGTTTTCTGCATTTGATTCTTTTCGTTTTCAAGTTTAACAGAACCGCCGCTACGGGCACTTGTAACGATTTTCTCGTGTATTAAAGAATATGCTTCTACTTTTTCACGGCAGGCTGCACAATTAAGAATGTGCGAATTTACCGCTGCCGCCGCTGCAAGTGTTTCCTTATTTATCTCCGAGAACGAAACAAATGCAATAATTTCATCAACTGTTAAATGTTTCATCCTCAATCTCCTGTTTAATCTTACTGTTAATTCGGTTTAACCAATCGCTGACGGAATATTTTCCGCCTTTTTTCATAAAGAACTCTGAATATTTTACTTCGCCATAGCAACGCTCACCGTCAAACGGCTCTTTGAGCGCTGTGTTGATACGTTCTCTGTTCTTTTCAGAAAGCACAAGCCATGAATACCGCTCGGCGGCCGCAAAAACCGCATCACGCATATCATAAAGCGTCTTTTGCTCAAAGGTTTCCACGAGCTTGCTTGTAGCCTGGCTCTTGGATATACCGTATTCAAGCATCATAAGCCCCTGCGCAAGCCATGTAAGCGTTTTATAAATGCTGACATCAAAATCAAGAACCATTTCAAACGCATCGCTGAGCAGTTCTATTTGCTCCGCTCTTTCATCGACGTATACGTCCACGTCATCATCCGTGAGCGTACCGTCATCCGGCGTGAATGACAAATGCTTAAGCTCACGTCTGCGACGGTTTGAAAACGCTATTTTCTCACGCAGTGCAACCGTATAGAGCCATTTTTCAAACTCGACAAGGTTTCGATTTATCTCGCCGTCAGAGTCTTTACGTTTAAAAAACGAAGGGACGCAGAAGCAAAGCACCTTTATGAAAATATCATTGAACAAATCCTCTTCATGCTCGCCGCCCTTAAGTGCCCAGTCCTGCCAACACCATTTGCACACGTATCCATAAATGATGTTTTTTGTTATGACGTAAAGAGTTTCGGAAGAAGATGGATCGCCCTGCTCAAGTTGTGCTACAAAACTTTCAAATTCTGCTTGTGTTACTCTTGCCATATCATCACCACCCTGACATATTTTTATACCATAAATTGCGAATTTTGTCAAGGCGATGGGCTGTCAGTTAAAAATTAAACGGGTTTGAGGAATCTGTCTTTTTTTCATCTGCTTTATGCACATAGACATATTTTCTGTCCGCAAACTTGAGTTTGGGCAAAAGGTCTTTAGGATTTGCCGTTTCATAATCAAACTCGGGGCACAGGTAACAGCGTTCAATATGTGACCACAGCACGTCCTCACGCATCTGTGTTACAATGCACTCTCCGGGGGCAATATGCGTAAGCCTGCTTACCGGCACCAGCGCCACGGTGTCCTTGTCATAGCGCTCTATCGTTTCGCCGCTGCCGTTCAGAGCCGAGGTGGGCGCAATGATTGTCCTCTTGCCGCACTCTGCCGAAAACTCCGCTTTGGTTTCGGGATTGTTTGTGCCGAAAAAGATATGCGTATTAAGGTTATCCTTGATTATCTCTGCGGTTTCCTTACCGTAAACTCTGTATAGCTGTGCATACGACTGAAGTATCAGCAAAAACCAGATGTTTCTGCCGCCGCAAGCCGATATAACCTTTTCAAAATCATTGAACTTCGGCAGATTACCGAACTCATCGAGCAAAAAGTAAAACGGACGGTCAAGTCTTGTTCCCTTACTTCTCGCAACTGCTATAAGCTCGGTATAAAGGTTGCTTAAAAACATACTGATGATATCGTAGTGCAGACTTTCCTCGTCTTTATATGCCACAAATATTACAGTAGGTGCACCGTCATCGAGCGTACTGAGTTCAAAGGTGTTTGCACACGTAATTCTTCTCACCGAGGTGTCACGGAACTTGCTCATCTTTGCCGAAAACGACGAAACAATACATTTTCTCGTATTGGGTGCCTGCTCAATTATACACTTGCGAGCAAGCTGGTATGCTTTTGAGATTTCAAGATTTCTGTCAGAAAAGTATCCGTTATCGTATACTCTGTCGTTTTCCGAAAACAAATCGGAAATGCGCATAACCGTATCAAATGAGAAATTATCCTCTGTAATGAGCCCCTTTTCGCTATCCTCAAGCATACCGAAGAATATCGCACGGAGCAAATCCCTTGCCGAATCCTCCCAGAAAGGGTCACGCTCATTCTTTGTCGGAATCAGCGACATGCTGATTGCTGAAAGTCCCTTGTCCACCTCGTCATAGTAGCCGTCCTTGACCTCGCATATCGCAAGGTCAAGCTCCTCCTGGCTGTCATACACAACCCCTCTGAAGCAATTGCGCTTACCCTTTTCTGTATCAACCACCGTTACCTCATCCTCAACGTGGAGATACTTCTGATAAAGGCGGAAATACTTTGTCAAAGGATTCCAACAATCGCTGTGGCGGTAGTCGGTAAAATCAAGCAGAATCACACGGTAGCCCGCCTCTTCAAACTTTCTTGCATTGCTCATATAAAGCTCATGCTTCGGGTCGCTGATAACAATGCTCGGCTTGTTCTTTTTCTTAAGAAGCACGTTGATGGTGGGGATAACGTAACCCGTGGTCTTGCCGCTTCGTGTAGCGCCAATCGCAAGAAGGTGCGTGTCGCCTATAAAAGTAACGTCAAGCTTGCCGTTGTCATTTCTCGTTATGCAAACGGGGATGCCGTCAATATCCTGCTCGCCGAGAGAGTCAAAAGGGTATGTAACGTGAGTTTTTCTGAACTCGTCAACCGTTTTTATTTTCGCATTTTCATAGTCTTTGAAAAGGTCAATTTTAAGCATTGTTCTCACCTCCGATGTAGCCGAATCCGATTCTCACAGACTCGCTGCCCTTGATACTGTTTTCCCCGCATACCTTTTTAACAAGGTCGAGCGTTACTTTGTCAGCGCCGCTGCAAATCACACTTTTCAGCACTCCGTCAATAATGCGGTGTATACGCTTTGTATCATAGTGTGCAAGGTATTCTGCGCAGCCGTCCTCAAGCGTGAGTCCCTCACATCCGTAGGAGCGTGTACGCTCGCCGAGCATTGCCTCGACAACCTTCGGCTTTTCCGCATCGCTTATGCGTGAGGAAATCACCGTATCGCAACGCTCTGCAATGCGGTTTACCCCCGACGTGCGTTCGGATGCAAACATAACTATCATAATGTCCGACAAATCAAGCGATACCGATGGCTGGAATAGCTTGAACTTACGGCGGTTTTCGTAGTCGAGTATATCCTCGAACTGCTCGATAAGGTCCATCGAAAGCTCCTCACAATGCTTGAATACGAACAGTGTGCGGCTGTTTTTTGTTTCGGAAAGCCCTCTTAAGAAGATGTTTTCCTTTGTGGGTGCAAAGTCCTGTGCGCCGAGCGTACCTGCATCAAATTCCACGATTGATGCATCCGCAAAGCCGTCTTTAAGCATCTTTCCGTACATATTTGCAACAAACTCATCGTTTGCCACAATCAGAAGCGGCATATAAACCTCACTCGGGCAGCGTGCCGCAACAGTAAAGTTCTGCAAAATCTTTTCGCTCTCGCTTGCACGGCAGAGCGGAAGCCGCTCGACTGCCGTATTGTCAAAAACATTTTTCTCGCCTCTTCTTATGTCAAAGGGGATATCCGAAAGTGCCGCTACTGCATCCTTATGTCTGCAAAGCAGAATCTTTTTCTTATCCTCTGCGGAAATGAGAGTGGAGAACGCAACCGAGGCAAATCCTCGGTCATACACGCCTCTCTTTATGATTCCAAGCTCAAATGCCTTTTCAAGAATAGAGGCTATACAGCATTTTTCGCCCTCGTTCTTATAGCGGTATACCTTGCAGATATGCTCATAGGTCTGCTTCTGGTCGGCGGTCTTGCTTACGGTAAAGATGTTATTTATGTAGCCTGTGCGGTTTTCTCTGTCATACTTAAGCCCCATGAGATTGCCGAAAAGGCTGTTCCATCTTGCACATATTCTGACACGCTTAATGGCTCTTGCTTCGTCCTTGCAAACAAATATACCGTGATACTCCATAAATGAAAGCATAAGCATTGCATCAACGTTGCCGCCGCGTGCCTTTGTCATAAGTGTATCTGCGATGCTCTCACGTGTGAGAGTTTTTACATTGCCGAACACGTCGCTTCTCACCGCCATGGCTGCACGCTTCTGTGCCAGAATCACACGGTCAACATCCGTGAAATGCAAATCCTGTCCGCATTTTTTAGCAAACTCAACCGTTCTGCAAAAACGCTCGTAGGAGGCATGGTCGGTTATATCTGCAAAATGCTCACGGAAGGACTCGTAGCGATAAAGCTCAAGCACCTCTCTGTCCGTTATGCAGAATACCTCTGCAAGCAGGTCAAATATCCTGTTTTTCTCTTCTTCGTCCCAAAAGCCGCCGCAAACCGATTCAAGCAGATAATACTCGGTCAAGAACGGCTGCACAAGATATTCTCTCATATACATCTCTCCTTTTTTTCCGTTTTCATAACATAATAATTGCGCCCACTCACTTTTTCGCACAATTCCATAAAAAAACTATTTATTTTTTTGAAAGTTATGTTATAATCTATTTAGAAAAACACGGAGGACATCAATATGCATGAAAACATTATCTACATAGGTGTTAACGACCACGAGATTGACCTGTTTGAGGGGCAGTATATTGTTCCCAATGGCATGGCATATAACTCATACATAATAAATGATGAAAAAATCGCCATATTCGACACAGTTGATGCAAAGTTTGTAAACGTATGGCTTGAGAATATCAAAAAAGCTATCGGTACAGCGGCTCCCGCTTATCTTATCGTTTCGCACATGGAGCCTGACCATTCCGCAGGCATAACTGCTTTTGCTGCCGAATACCCAAGCACCACCATCGTTGCTACCGACAAGGCTTTTGTAATGATGGACAAGTTCTTCTCCCATAGCTTTGCAGATAGAAGAATGGTTGTGTCCGACGGTGACACACTTTCGCTCGGTGCTCACAATCTGACATTCTGCACCGCACCCATGGTGCATTGGCCCGAGGTTGTAATGACCTACGACTCTACCTCGAAGACGCTTTTCTCTGCTGACGGCTTCGGCAAATTCGGTGCACTTGATGTAGATGAGGACTGGGCTTGCGAGGCCCGCAGATACTATTTCGGTATCGTTGGCAAATACGGTGCACAGGTTCAGGCAGTGCTCAAAAAGGCAAGCGGACTTGAGATTGGCACCATCTGCCCTCTCCACGGTCCTATTCTCGAAGAAAACCTCGGCTATTACCTTGATTTGTACAATACCTGGTCATCCTACGGCGTAGAAAGCGAAGGTGTTGTAATATGCTATACCTCGGTTTACGGCAACACCAAAAAGGCGGCGCTTCTCCTTGCAGACGAGCTTGAAAAGGCAGGCTGCGCAAAGGTTGCGATAAATGACCTTGCACGCTGCGACATGGCTGAAGCGGTAGAGGATGCGTTCCGCTACGGCAAAATAGTGCTTGCAACCACCACGTACAACGGCGATATTTTCCCGTTTATGCACACGTTTATAACGGCTCTTTGCGAGCGTGGCTACAAAAAGCGTACCGTTGGTATTATCGAAAACGGTAGCTGGGCACCCGTTGCGGCAAGAGTTATCAAAAAGATGCTTGAGGGATGCAAGGAAATCACCTACACCGACACCACCGTTACCATAAATTCGGGAGTGAAGGACATAAACCTTGAGCAGATCAAGGCTCTTGCAAAGGAACTTTTATAATTTTGCAGTTTTTGCATATATTATTTTATATATTATTTTAAAAGGAGATTTTGTTATGAAATACGTTTGCGAAGTTTGCGGATACGTTTACGATGAAGAAATCGGCGATCCCGATAACGGCATTGAAGCAGGTACAAAGTGGGAGGATCTCCCCGAAGATTTTGCTTGCCCCCTGTGCGGCGTTGGTAAAGACCAGTTCAGCGAAGAATAATAGTAAAAAGACGGTTGCAGTGCAACCGTCTTTTTGCTAAGGAGATAGGAAAAGGCTTGCGAGGATTCGCAAGCCTTTTTTATTAAAGATTGTGTTCTTCGATGTACTTATCCATTCTGTCGCAGAGGTCTGCATCGTTGGGCCAAACGGTATCCTTGGGAAGTGCCTCAAGCTCACGTGCAAGTGCATCGCGGACTGTAGAGAAGTCAGACTGCTTAAGACCTGTAGCCTCGAGCATCTTTGTGTTGTCTACGATACGGTCATACATTCTGTCATACTCAAGCTGCCAACGGGGACCGCGGAAAGGATCGTCAGGGTTAACAAGACGAAGGAAATCGTCAGTGGGGATAACTTCATATTCAAGACCGATAAGGTCGTGATAGTAGGAAGCAACGGTTTCCCATGTGTTATGCTCGCTTGTCGAAACGGTGTAATGCTCACGCATAGCCTTTTCGTTAAAGAGGAGTTTAACAATCATCTTTGCAACGTCGCCGCCCCATGTCATGGTAGCCTGTGCTTTCATTGCGCCCTCGGGGAGAAGCACCTTTTTACCCGCAAGAGCACGGCGGATGATAACGCCTGCCTCAAGAGTTACAAGCTGATAGCGGAACTTGGAGAATGTGATTGCAGGACGGATTGCAGTCCAGTTGTTATAAGAGGAGTTTTCGAGAATATCCTCCTGACGTGCCTTTGCAAGTGCATATGTATCGGTTGCAAGCATTTCCTCGTCCTTGGATACGTCAAGAAGCTGGGGAGCACTCTCGGTGATGGGGTGCTGCTCGTCAGCATATACACGGTAAGATGAGAGATAGATGTAGTGCTTGCAGTTGTCAAGCAGAAGCTTGTGACGGGTAGTAAATGTCTTGGTGGTGTAGAGCATGAAGTCTACGATACCGTCGTAGTGACCCTCTTCGAGGAAAGGACGGATAGTGTCCTCAACCTTTGCATTTGCTACCTGAAAATAGCGAAGATTTTCGTTGTCACTTTCTCTTGCATCGAGCGAAAGAACGTCAACCTTGTAGCCAAGCTTGAGAAGTTCGGGTACAACGTAAACACCCATTGCACCTGTGCCGCCGAGAACCAATACTTTTTTCTGTTCCATGGTAATTTCTCCTTTTTAAAGTAAATTATAGTTTATGGTATTAAAATCCTGTTTTTCGGGCGGACATGTGCCGACCGAAAAACTCCTTAAAAACCGCGTGCGGTCGAGCACGACGCGAGTGAACGGTTTTGCAACCACTTGAAAATGCTTGCATTTTCAAGTGAGAAAAAC
>JAZQEH010000041.1:0-21371 GCA_045538895.1 Eubacteriales bacterium | reverse complement strand
TTGATTTTAATATTTTTAATATAAAGTAAAAAATTATTTCTTTTTATTTTTTGCTTTTATTTTTTACTTGCGGTCTGACGCGTTTGTCAGCACTCTGAGGACTCTTTACGAGTCCTTTTTATTTTCAAGCAGTTTTCTACCCATAAGCACGCCCATAACGCTACTCATCATAAGTCCGCGTGTCCAGCCTGAGCTGTCGCCAAGGCAATGAAGTCCCTTGATATTGGTATTAAGGTTTTCATCCATTTTAACTTTATTGGAATAGAACTTAAGTTCGGGGCTATAGAGCAATGTTTCTGTACTTGCAAAGCCCGGAACAACGATGTCAAGCATTTTAATAAATTCGATAATATTAGTCATCGCACGGTAAGGCATAGCCGCAGTTATATCGCCGGGGACTGCATCCTTGAGAGTAGGCTGAACGTTACTGAAAGAAAGCTCTTTAGACCACGTTCTCTTGCCATCAAGAATGTCACCGTAACGCTGAACAAGAATGTGTCCCGAAGCAAGCATATTGGTAAGCTCGCCAACCTTTTGTGCATATGCAATCGGCTGATTGAACGGCTCAGTAAAATTGTGGCTTACAAGAATTGCAAGGTTTGTGTTATTACTCTTCGTATCCTTGTAACTATGGCCGTTTACAACTGCAAGGTCATTGTCATAGTTTTCCTGTGCTACAAAGCCGCCGGGATTCTGGCAGAAAGTTCTCACCTTATTCTTCCACGGTTTTGGATGACCGATAAGCTTACTTTCATAAAGAACACGGTTAACCTTTTCCATAACCTCGTTACGGCACTCTACTCTTACACCGATATCAACCGTACCGGGAGCATGAGCAATGCCGTGTGATTCGCAAATACTTTCAAGCCAGTCCGCACCACGTCTGCCGGTGGCAATAATGATTTCAGAAGCATGATACTCTACCGATTTTCCACCCTCCGATAGAATTACACCCTTGCAAACGTTGTCCTCAATGATGATATTTTCACACTCGGTAAGAAATTTCATTTCGACACCATGATCAAGCAACCAATTCTGGATATCAAGATACAACTGCTGTGCCTTCTCGGTACCGAGGTGACGAATCGGACAATCGACAAGCTTAAGGTTCGCTTTTATTGCATTTTTGCGAATTTCCTTGATTTCTTCGTTGTCGCTCACTCCCTCGACATGGGGGTCAGCACCGAATTCAAGATAAATCTTATCGGTATATTTAATAAGTTCTTGTGCAAGTTCTGCACCTATAAGGTCGGGCAGGTCTCCGCCAACCTCGTATGAAAGACTAAGTTTACCGTCAGAAAAAGCACCTGCACCGGAAAATCCCGTTGTGATTGCACAACTCGGCTTACAGTTTACGCATTTTCCAAGCTCTGCCTTAGGGCAATGTCTTTTTTCAACCGGCTTACCCTTTTCAATCAGCAAAATCTTATCCTTGCTGCCGTTTTTTATCAGTTCCAGTGCAGTGAAAATTCCAGCCGGACCCGCACCAACTATAATTACATCATAATTCATAATAAAATCTCCTTGATTTTAGTTATCCGTACGCTTATCCAGAATCTGAGAATACTTTGCAAAAAAGCTTTCGTAGTATCCGCCGTCAAGTGCATCACGGATTTTTTGCATGAGTTCATTGTAGAAATACAGATTATGAAGCACACAAAGTCGCATGCCAAGAAGTTCTCTTGCCTTAAAAAGATGACGGATATACGCACGGCTGTAATCTCTGCATGCAGGACAATTGCATCCCTCGTCTATAGGACGTGGATCCTCAACAAAACGCTCGTTATTTATATTCATTTTTCCGTGCCATGTAAAAAGATTACCGTGTCTTGCGTTTCGGCTTGGCATTACGCAGTCGAAAAAGTCTACACCGCGACGTACTGCCTCGAGGATATTCAGAGGAGTACCTACGCCCATAAGATATCTTGGCTTGTTTACGGGCATATACGGTTCAACCGCATCAATAATGCGGTACATTTCGGAGGCTTCTTCACCTACTGCAAGTCCGCCTATTGCATAGCCGTCAAGGTCAAGCTTTGCGATTTCTTTCATGTTTTCGATACGCAAGTCTTCGTATGTGCTACCCTGATTGATACCGAAAAGCATCTGCTTTTTATTGATTGTATCGGGGAGTGAATTCAATCTCTCCATCTCCGCCTTGCATCTGTGAAGCCAACGAATAGTTCTCTCACTCGACATTTTTGCATACTTGTACGTTGCAGGATTCTCAACACATTCATCAAACGCCATAGCTATTGTTGAAGCAAGGTGTGACTGAATCTGCATGCTTTCTTCAGGACCCATAAAAATCTTTTTACCGTCCATGTGCGATGCAAAATACACGCCTTCTTCTTTGATTCTGCGGAGCTTTGCAAGTGAAAAAACCTGAAATCCGCCGCTGTCGGTCAAAACAGGCTTATCCCAATTAAAGAACTTGTGAATACCGCCAAGCTTATAAATAAGCTCATCGCCGGGACGAATATGAAGATGGTATGTGTTTGAAAGCTCAACCTGACAGTTGATTTCCTTTAAATCGGTGGTAGAAATGCCGCCTTTAACCGCTGCACTCGTTCCAACGTTCATAAATACAGGAGTTTGGATAGTACCGTGAACGGTAACAAATTCTCCTCGTCTTGCTCTACCTTCGGTTTTAATTAATTTAAACATTACAAATCCTTTTTATAGTTATTCTCTTCCAAATTGTCTGTCAAGCTCATGCTTGGTAAGGTTCATAACAACCGGTCTGCCATGTGGGCAAACAGTGATATCGGGAATCGTTAAAATTTTTTCTACAACGAATCGCACGTCGCTGTCGCTATCATGCCTGCCGCCCTTCATTGCCGCCTTGCATGATGCCTGATACAACGCTTTTTCATACGCTTCCTGCTTAGTGATTTCTATATCGCCGGTACCGCTTGCAAGTCTGTCTGCCATTGTCACAAACACGTCTTCAACATCATTGATTTTTAGAGCTGACGGAATCTGTGTTATTTTAATCTGCCTCTGATTTACTTCGGCTTCAAAATCAAAACCGATTTTCTTAAAGCTATCAGCATATTCAAGCGTAGCATTGAAATCGTCCTGCGACATATCCAGCGTTATAGGCACAAGAAGCACCTGCGGTACTACCTCGGCATTTTTCAGTTTACCGCGAAGCATCTCAAACAGTATGCGCTCGTGTGCAGCATGCTTATCTATAATAACCACCTTGCCGTCGGTTTCAACAAAGATATACGTGTTAAAAGCAACTCCAACTATTCTGTATTCCGGAATAATAAAATCGTCCTTTGCAGGCTCTGCCACCTCGGTAACAACAGTGGTCGGTATTTCAGGTTTAATCTCCGGCACAAAACGAGGAGCCTCTGTTGGTCTTTGGGTATCGTTTTCCGTAATATTCAATTCCTTGCGTGAACGCTCCCTGAAATCATCGGACACAGTTGAATAGAAAGGAATCGTACCGATACTGTCCATCTTCAACTGTTCAGGTGTCATCGCCGCACGCTCACTGCGGTCAACCACAGGTATAAATGCGTTAAGCACCGATGACTGCGTAAGTGCCGTAGGACTTTTCAGAACCAGATCCGGTCTTTCGGTATTCTTTTCAAGCGTATTACGTACGGCATAATAAATGGTATCAAAAATAAGCTTTTCATTAGAAAACTTAACTTCAAGCTTTGCCGGATGAACGTTGACGTCAACCAGTCTTGGATCTATATCAATAAACAGAACGCACGACGGAAATCTTTCAGGCGCAATGTATGATGAATAAGCCTGCTCAAGCGCCGCCATTGCAGTACGGCTTTTAACATATCTGTGATTTATAAAGAAATTCTGGAAATTTCGGGTTGGCTTTACGTTTTCAGAAGTGCCGATATATCCGTATACATCAACACCATCGCCATGGCATTTTACAGGTAAAAGACGCTTAGCAAAATCTTTGCCGAGTATTGAGAAAATAGTGTGGTCAAGCTTGCCGTCTCCTGCACTGTCTATCTTTATATTTCCGTCAGAAATAAGGCGGAAGGCAATTTCGGGATGCGACAGTGCCACCTTTTCAACAGAGGCACACACTGCCGCCGCTTCTGTTGAATCTTTTTTCAAAAATTTTCGCCTTGCAGGAACATTTGCAAAAAGTTCCTCAACGGTTATCGTTGTTCCGTCAGGACATCCTGCATCGCTGACCTCAACGATCTCACCGGCATCAGCATACAGCATGGTGCCGCTTTGAGCATTCTTGGTTTTGGAAATAATGCGAACCTTTGAAACCGAGGAAATAGCTGCAAGTGCTTCTCCCCTGAAGCCGAGAGTAAAAATTGCATCAAGGTCTGCGGCTTTTTCAATTTTACTGGTTGCATGACGTTTCAGAGCAAGCGGCATATCCTCAGGAGAAATACCGCCGCCATTGTCCGTAACCCTGATATACGAAACACCGCCATTTTTGATCTCAACGGTAATTTTAGTTGCATGTGCATCAATAGAGTTTTCAATAAGCTCCTTTACTACAGAAGCAGGACGGTCAACTACTTCGCCTGCCGCAATCAGGTTAGCAACCTGCGTACTGAGCACATTAATCTTTCCCATCGGTGCACACCGCCTTTCATTTCAAAGTCTTTTTAAGTTCGTAAACAAGATTCATTGCCTCAATCGGAGTCAATGTATTGATATCGACCGCACGAAGCTTGTCCGCTACTTCTCTTTCCTCGTCTGCTGCAAGCATCGTCAGCATGTCAAAGCTGTCTTCTACGGGTGCTACTACCGGTCTTGTTACTGCGTTGTCGCCGCTTTCGATACCTTTAAGTATCTCTTTTGCACGTTTGATAACCTCATTTGGCACACCTGCAAGTTTTGCCACCTCTATACCGTAGCTATCATCTGCGGCACCACGGACGATCTTGCGAAGGAACGTAATATCATCACCGCGTTTTTTGGCAGCGATATTGTAATTAACTACCCCGTCAAACTCATTTTCAAGCACAGTAAGTTCGTGATAATGGGTTGCAAACAGAGTTTTAGCACCAATTTTTTTGCTTAGCGTATATTCGGCAACAGCACGTGCAATGCTCATACCGTCATACGTGCTTGTACCACGTCCGATTTCGTCATATACGATAAGGCTTTGTTTTGTAGCATTGCGTAAAATATACGCAACCTCATTCATTTCAAGCATAAACGTCGACTGTCCCGATGCAAGGTCATCAGAAGCACCGACACGTGTGAAAAGCTTATCAACAATAGAAATAACCGCACTGTCAGCAGGAACAAACGAGCCAACCTGTGCCATAAGCGTTATAAGTGCAACCTGTCGCATATAGGTTGACTTACCCGCCATATTGGGACCGGTTATAAGCAAAAGTCTGTTTCTGTCGGTATCAATTAACGTATCATTGGGAATAAAGTATGAATCGGAAATGAATTTCTCAACAACAGGATGTCTGCCGTTTTTGATATCAATTCTTCCGTCAATAGCAAGTTCGGGGCAAACATAACGGTTCTTGGCAGCTACCGTTGCAAGGCTGATATAAACATCAAGCTTTGCAAGCATCGCCGCACTCTGCTGAATACGTGCAGAGTTTTCTGCAAGATACTCACGTATCTGTTGGAAAATACTGTATTCCATAGCGGCAAGCTTATCGTTTGCACCTAAAATTGTAGATTCAAACTCTTTGAGTTCCTGCGTAATGTATCGCTCGCAGTTAGTCAGAGTCTGCTTTCTTATATAGTGTTCAGGAACCGCTTCAAGCTGTGATTTTGTAACCTCAATATAGTAACCGAATACACGGTTATAGCTTACCTTGAGGTTTTTAATACCGGTTGCCTCACGTTCCTTGGCTTCAAAACTCTCTACGTAGCCCTTACCGCCATCACGAATCGAACGGAGTTTATCAATCTCTTCATTATAACCGTTTTTGATAATTCCGCCCTCACGTATCGTAAGCGGAGCCTCGGGATTTATCGCTTCAAGCAAAAGCGCACGGATATCGTTCAAATCGTCTGTACCGTGATAAATTTCCTTAAACTCTTCACCGTCAAGCGACGATATGAGTTTTTTCACCTCCGGAATAACCGATATGCTGCCTAAAATTGCAAGCATATCACGGGCATTTGCCGAGCCGTATGCGATTTTCGCCATGAGTCTTTCAAGGTCGAGAACACCTGTTAATACGTCATGAAGCTCCTCTCGAACCATGTATTCGCTATGCAAAGCAGAAACCGCAGACTGACGGCGCATGATTTCGGGAATTGAGCGAAGCGGATGAAGTAGCCATGAGCGAAGCATTCTTGCGCCCATTGCAGTTTTGGTCTTATCAAGCACCCACAAAAGTGAACCTTTTTTCTCCTTGGTTCGCATGGACTCTGTAATCTCAAGATTACGGTGAGTGCTCACATCAAATTCAAGATACTGTGTATCGTTATATACGTTTAATTCCTTTATGAAAGAAATATCAGTTTTTTGAGTTTCCTTTATGTAACCGATAAGTGCGGCAATGGCCTTTTTAGAAGCCATACCAAGCCTTTCGGTATCATATTCGGGAAACTGATTTTTAACGCATTCGTAAGCGTCAATTACATCAAATCTGAAACTCTGGTCATATCCCGCAAGAGTACTCATGCGCTCGGAAATAAAACTGTCAAGCGCCTTATCATACTGCTGCGAAGCATTAATCAGTATTTCGCTCGGTGCGTATGCGGCAAGCTCGTTTATAAGGCGTTTTGTTCTTCCCTCGCCAACGCACTCGGTTGAATAAACCGAGCCTGTGGAAATATCAGCAAAGCCAACTGCATAAACGTCGTTTGAAAGATAAATTGCACAAAGAAAATTGTTCTTCTGGTCGGGAAGCATGGAGCTTTCCGTAACAGTACCCGGAGTTACTATTTTTACAACCTCACGCTTTACAAGTCCCTTAGCAAGAGCAGGATCCTCCGTCTGTTCGCAAACCGCAACCTTATAGCCTCTTTCAACAAGTCTGCCAATATAAACATCCGCTTTATGGAACGGCACTCCACACATAGGAGCACGCTCCTCCATGCCGCAATCTCTGCCGGTAAGAGTTAATTCAAGCTCACCCGAAGCAGTTATTGCGTCGTCAAAAAACATCTCGTAAAAGTCGCCGAGACGGTACATGAGGATATAATCCTTATAATTATTCTTAACTTCAAAATACTGGAGCATCATAGGAGTATATCCCATAAAATTCACCTCGGCAAAAAAACTTAAATAGAATTAGTGGCAACCGCCGCAAGAGGAGCAATTACCCGTGCAGGAGCTTGCACTCGGACGCTCGCCTGTAACCTCAAAGTTAATCTCATCGTTTACAAGATTCATAAGCTCCCCAACGCCCTCCTGTGCAGCCATATACTGCTGATATACCGCACTGTTAATGATTTCGTTGTAAAGCTCGCCAATACGGTTCTTGATAGAGGTCATAAGAGCCTCGTCCTTTTCTGCTCTCTTATACTCCTCTGCAAGTGCTTTATTGTGTGCATTATACTCGGTTATTGCCGCCTGAACGTCTTTATCGTTCTCATACGCTTCCTTTGCTGCATTTGCAGCCTTTACCTCGTCACTCTGTGCAATAAGCTTACCAAGTTCTTTTGCATACTTAAGAATTTCTGTAGTCATTTTTATATACCTCTTTATAATAATTATTTTACTATTTCTCCACGCAGATTAAATGGCTCCGCACGGATGATTTTTACATTTACAAAGCTTCCGATAAGTGAATCACTCGCTTCAAAATGAACAAGCTTATTGCCCTCTGTTCTGCCGGTAAACGTCGTTTCATCGTTTTTACTGCGTCCCTCTACAAGAACACGAACTGTCTTTGAAACAAGCTCCTGATTCTTTTCAAGCGATATCTGATTTTGCAAATCAAGTAACTTCTGCATTCTTTCGGATTTTACTTCAGGCGGCACCTGATTATCCATTTCAGCCGCAGGTGTTCCCTTTCTCGGAGAATAAATGAATGAATATATCATGTCATATCGCACCTTGCGGAGTATATCGAGAGTCGCTTCAAAATCCTCGTCACTCTCACCGGGAAATCCGACGATAATATCGGTGGTAAGTGAAATATCGGGCATTGCCGCACGCATTTTTTCAACATTCTTCAAATAATGTTCACGGTCATAATGACGGTTCATTATCTTCAAAATCCTGTCACTTCCCGATTGCAGAGGAAGATGAAAATGCTTTGCAACACGCTCGCTTTTTGCCATTGCAGAAATAAGCTCGTCCGAAACGTCCTTGGGGTGACTTGTCATGAATCTGATAAGAAAGTCGCCGTCTATCGAAGAAAGCTTTTCGATAAGCTCTGCAAAAGTGCATCCACCCTTATACGAATTTACATTCTGTCCAAGCAAGGTGATTTCTTTAGCACCGCTTTTTACAAGTTCTTCAACTTCATTTACAACGTGGACAAACTCTCGGCTACGCTCCCTGTCCCTCACATAAGGCACTATGCAATATGAGCAAAAGTTATTGCACCCGTACATGATACTAACCCATGCTTTTGTTTTGCTCTCACGCAGAACGGGAATCCCCTCGCCAATCTCACGTGCGTTTTCGCCGATGCTGAACAGTCTGCCCTTTTTGCCCAAGACATTAAACAGTATCTCCGGAAAGCGGTCAAGCGATGACGGCTCAAACGAAAAATCAACGTACGGATAACTGTTTTTAAGCTGGTCAACACGGTGCTTCTGCGCAACCATGCAACCGCATACACCGATTAAAAGGTCGCTTTTAGCATTCTTCAAATGCTTATACTGACCTATAATGGAAAGTGCCTTCTGCTCTGCATGCTCACGCACCGCACAGGTATTAACAACTATCAGATCGGCGTTTTTAACATCATCAACAACGTCATAGCCCATAGCCTGCGCCATACCACGGAGTTTTTCAGAATCCGCCTCGTTTTGCTGGCAGCCAAAAGTAACAACGCATGCACGTCTACGGTATTTTGCATCTGCAAACGCATCATTATTTTGTTTTATAAGCTCTATATACTTTTTCATTAAACATTTCCTTATATATAAAAGTCCATAAAATCACAAAATACATTATAACAAAAAAATCGCTTTAATGCAACAAGTTTTACTCAAAAAAATAAGAGTCATGCGTATGGCACAACTCTTATTTTTTTATTCACCGTAACCTATTGAACGAACGGTTCCGTCACCGTTCAAATATACCGTCTGACATCCGCCGACAGTATTCTCGGTAGAAAAAACAACCTTCCAAACATCAGCCTCGGAATCATAATAAACATTAATTTGGTTATAACTGATTGTACATTTTTCTTTTGCAATCGCAACAGCTTCCTCGCTATCAATACGTTTTCCATCTGCACAATACTGAATACAAAGATTTTTTTCTTGCTCAACATCAACCATATCTTCGCTGAGCGAAAACGGCTGTGTAATCACAGTACCATATCCACACTCATTAACCGTTTCCATTTCTATTGTCTGAATAACATCATCCATGCTCTTGGAATAAAAATAAGTTCCGTTTGTTTTGGAATCTCCTCTACTTCCGTCTATCACAGACTCCTCTTTAGCAAGGTTTCCGGAAGTAGAATCTTTTGAAGCAAAATCTCCATAGATAAGTGCACCGCTGATTATAAACAAAAGAGAGAACGCCGCAACTCCGCGAACCCACACTGCTCTGCTTTTTTTCAAAAACGAAGCCTTTTTATCCGCCTTTTCATAAACGTATTTCTTGAATTGTTCTTTAGTCCGCATAGGTGTCATCTCCCTCCGTAAGTATTTTTTTGAGCAATCCTTTAGCCCTGTAAACTATATTGTCTATTTGTTTTTTACTCTTACCCAGAACCTTTGCCGCAGCATCGTATGAAAGCTCCTCAAAGAAAATCAAATATACAACCGCACGGTAATCATCGCTAAGCTTTGAAATTGCACGGTGCAAGGCTCGCTTGCTCTCGTCCTCGATAAACGTTTCTTCGATTTGCTCATCGTCCTGCATCTCGGGCAGCTCTTCAGGTGCAACAGTTTTTTTCTTAACGTCTTTTCTGACAAAGTCTATCGCCTTATGTCTTGCAATTGAATAAAGATAAGTGCGGAAATCGCTGTTACCTAAAAAACGCTTTTTATGAATTATAAGCTCAACAAAAGTATCGGCAGCAAGCTCTTCTGCTACAGAATAGTTGCCGACAGTCTTATTAATAAATAAAATCAACCCGTCGTGGTATGCGTCCATCAGCTCATCAAAAGCCTGCTCGTCGCCGTTTATATACCGACGGTAGCACTCAGCACCGTTGAACATTTTTCCTCCTGCCGCCGCTTTCATAGATTTGTCGCAAATCTTTTAAAAAATCCTCTTTGAAACGGCAAATTATTTTTTATAATTATAGCACACTACTGTAAATATTTCCATATAAAAATAGCATCTTGTCAAAACAAAGCATTAATGGTATAATAAAATCAACTTTTATTGTTTTGGAGGTATTTGCATGTTAAGACACAGATTCAGGAGGTTTTTATCAGCCGTTGCCAGTTATCTTGAATTGCTTGTAGCACTGATTATAGTTGTTTCGGTTATACTTGCATCTGTGGCTCTTGTTTGCGATATGAGCCAATTCTGTGCTGATATTTTTGGAAAAGCCGATTTTTCAAAAACCTACAGCTCCATGTTCTCGTCTGCTATTGTAATCGTTATTGCAATAGAAATGATCAAGATGATTGTAAAACACACTCCCGCAAGCGTACTTGAAGTATTGCTCTTTGTTATTGCCAAGCGAGTTGTTGCTGATACCGAATTTGGCAGTCTTGACATGCTCCTTTGCGTTATTGCTATTGCGATCGTCTTTGCCATTAAAAAGTTTTTACATTATGACAGTTATAAAACCAAGGACGGGACAACTTTTAACGCAGATACAAAAGTTTCTGAAGTTGAAAACCTTTTACATATAACTCTACCCAAAAATTTAGGCGAGACAATAGGCGAAATCCTGTGCGGAGAGTTTCACCGCCTTGAACGCAGAGTTGCGGAAAACGAAGAAATCGTATTCAACGATGCGGTATTCCGTGTATACAGCATGGAAGACGGAGAAATCAAAAAGATTGAAATTATCACTAAAAAAAGACTGTTCAAGTAAAAAAGGCTCGGTTTTCCGAGCCTTTTTTTAGTTTAATACTTCTTTAATTACAAGTAAAATATCAAGTGCGGTTTCACTTCCGTCACCGTCAACGTCGTATCTGCCGTTATATTCAACTGATGCGAAATGCTTTGCAAGCTTTAGTGCATCAATCAAGGTATGCTTACCGTCACGGTCGATGTCATAACGGTAAATATTTGACGGAAGCGGCTGTGGAGTTGTGGTAGGCCCGTTTACTCTGAGAATATCAGGACCGCCGTTTTTATCGGTAACAAACTTAACCTTATCTATACAGGTCTGTCTTTCCGAAACTTTAGTTGTAGAAAAATGCTTGTGGTATACCATATAAAGCTCATTACCGTCAGGAGAAGGAACAAAAATACCGTCACCAACGCCCCTTATCTGACTGTTGGATACCAATATTTCATTATACTTGTACTTTGTATAAGGTCCGAGAATGTTCTTTGAAACGGCATACGATTCACCGTATTCACCAAGATAGTGTCCCGATGCGTAAATCATATAATAATATCCGTTGTGCTTATGAATTACACCGCCCTCGGCGACAGCCCCGTAGCTGTCAATCTCATATTCAAATTCAGGAGAAATAACCTTGGTCAACGTACCGCCAACAGGTGTAACCGTACCGTTCGAAAGAGTAACCTCTTCCATCCAGATATGATTTCCGCTATCAAAACGCACATACGTCATGTATACCTTTCCGCTTTCATCAAGGTATGGATGACCGCCAATTTCCAAAACATCATGGATTGGAGACTGACCGTTTTTGTGTACAAAGGGTCCGTACGGAGAATCGGAGGTTGCATAGTAAATACGGCTTTCCCCTGCCTCATTTTTTGCCGCATAGAACAAATAGAACACGCCGTCGTAATAAAATGCATTAGGGCTCATATATGATGAAGTTGTGTATTCATCCGAATCTGTAAACACAACTCCGCGATACGTCCACTTGGCAAGGTCTGCCGAGGTATAAACTACAAAAATATTATCTCCGTCATTAATACGGTTGTAAAGATAATATGTATTGTCATAGAAAAGAACGTCCGGATCGGCACCCCTGACAAGAGAGTTTACATATGTTTCTCCCTCATATCCCACAGGTTCACCAAAAACAACGTTTTTGACATTGCCACCCTGAAGCCCGAAACCGATTTTGCCCGGCATATAACCGTCAAGCTGCATTTCAAAGGTATTGAACGCATTTTCCCCCTCGGAATATGCATCAAATATCATTGTAGCTATTCCGTCAAGCACCTGTACTGACACGTTGTATTCACCGTCGGTTACCGGTACAGGCTTTTCAGCGAGTTTTGTATACGAGTAGGTGTTAAGCTGATAGAAAGAAGCTGTCTCCTTGTTCTTGTTGATTTCAAAAGCATAACCGTTACCGATTGCATCCATACCAAAGAAAAATCTTGATACACCGGCAGGCACAAGCGTAAAATCAACTTTAAAATCGCGGTCTAACGTCAGATGCGACATCATTGCACCCGTACCCCGAAGCACGTCATTGCTGACACGCAGTGCAACACTTCTGAAATAGTCCACTCCACAAAATGCCTGATACGTGCTCATAGTATACATAGAGTCTTCTTCGATAAGCGTTACCTTGAAATTGTCAAACGAGCCTTTATCGCTATAGAATTTACGCAAGCCTACAATACCGCTCAGCGCATTGTAAACGTCATAATCCGATTGTCCTATAGTATACTCTATTCCAAAGTATTTTGTCGTACCGTCAAGAGAAGTCACGGTATATGTAATGACACCGTCAATGATTTCTGCACACAGATGCAGATCCTTAACGTCAATATTCTCTTTACCTACGCCAATATTTCCTTTCCACTCGCCATTTGAATCATAACAGCCGAATGCACCTTTGGTTCCGGCCGCACCGATAAATCCGTCATAGCCAAAAAAGTTTACCGGAGTATTTGCTATGCCTTCACCAACGGCACCTATGCAAATGCCGCCGGTTGACGTATGACCGAGGAAGTCAACCTCTACTCTGAAATTCTTATCCGCATACTCACTTCCAAGATTATATTTGATATATCCCACGCCGCCGCTACTTAAAGTAAGCATACCGTTTGATACAGTCCAATTACCGTTCAAAGTAAAGTCGGACAACGAGGAGTCCGAAAAATCATTTTCATAGACTACTGTTTCTTTAGCAAAAATGCTAATGCATAACAAAGCCGCAAGGCACAAAACCCAAAGAAGTTTAATCTGTGTTTTCATGCATGTATCCTTTCAACCCGATTTTATATAATTCTATCAAATTTGTATAATCCCGTCAAGGTGAATATTAAACATATGTGGCTAAAAACTAACACATACTGCATCTGTATACACTAAGGTCTACCTTTCCGTCTACGACTTCAACGCCCTCCGCCATAAGCATTTTCGCCTGAACACCCTCCCCGCCAAAAACAAAACCTTTAGCAAGGCATCCTTTTGAATTTACAACACGGTGGCAAGGAACGATTCCGAAATACGGATTCTGATGCAGTGCATTTCCCACAACTCTACACAACCGAGGGTTTCCTACCATAGCGGCAACCTGTGCGTATGTTGCAACCTTTCCACACGGTATCTTTTTCACGGCTTCATATATTCTTTCGTACAAATCATTCATTTTACAGCGTCCCTTTCAAGTGCATTTATAAAAGCCGTACCTGTCATTATCGTATATCCGTAAATAACATCGTTAACGTCAAGTAATCGGTTTTGCCCCTGTCCGGTCGCAAAAACGGAATGGGGAGTCGGGCATATTATCAGCACTTTTTTGTTGTCACTTTCAAAGTTATATGTAAAATGAGTTTCAAACTCGGCAAGATTATCAGGAAGCTTTTGCCACATCATGCCGCTTTTTGCAAACGGTGCCGCACGAAGCGTACGGTAACGCAATGTTATGTGGCGAATGATTCTTCCCTTTCCGTCATCCTCAAAATGCATCGGGTCGCCATAGCTTATCCCGGCAAGAAACTTGCAGTCATATTTTTTACCGTTTGCTTCTATGGAAAAACTCTTATCATTATAATCAACAAACAGCGATAAATACGGATGAACAATTTTCGATAATTTATATCCGTTTTTCTTTGCCGCTTTTTTCAGTTTTTTCAAGAACTTACGGCGTACAAAAAACGCACGTATATAGTCGAATACCGCAAATGCAGCAATAATTGCAAGCAATATGGGAACTACAATAGCAGCGATTAAAAACAATGTTTTGGGCAAGGTTCTGAGTGTCGGAACGAATATCGGGAGCATGTATGCCATCAAGGGATATATCAAAAAGCTGATGATGATATGCTTTATTAAATACCCTATTCCATAAGCATTTGATTTGTTTTTCAATGCTTTATCCGCCGATATCCATGCCAAGATGTTTGTTAAAGCAAAAGCCGCAATCAGAATAAGATAAACGTATATTCTATTAATCTCTGACCAACCGTAAAGCGATTCAACAGCAAAAGCCGTAGGAAAAAGAACAAAGAAAACCGCAGTTACCGCAATGGATATTACGAAACTACGTATTTTAAATTCCTTTGATTTATTATCAGTAATGATAAAAGCCTTGAATAAAGAGTAATATGCCAGTACAGCAATAGCAATGTGTATAAAACGGATAGCATCCTCACTGACATCAGCAGTCATATCCTCAGCAATAAAATAAGAGGTTCGGTTTGCCAATACCGATATCGCTGCAAACAGAAGTGTTGCAACAGAAAAACGCACAGCACCAATAAAAATATTTGTATATGCTTTTTTCATGTCATCCCTCCTTACTTTATGCCTATATTATAACAGAATAATATAACAAATACAATATAAAAACGGACTGCAAGCAGTCCGTTCAGAATGCTGACAAACACGTCAGACCGCAAGTAAAAATAAAAACAAAAGGGATAAATAGAAACATTTTTTCTCTTTGTATTAAAAACAAAATGCGGCAAGGGCTTTTTTAAGCCCTTGCAGTTACTTTCTTTTTCGGATTTTTGTCTCTACCGTACACATGTACGACGACGAAACAAAAATCCAAAAATCTGCCTGCGTTTCTCAGCCTCTGGGCAGCCTGATGACTTTGTCATCAGGCTGAACGGACTGCAAGCAGTCCGTTTTTATATTCATGCTTTATATATACTTTCACCGTACTTGTATGTTGCAAGCACGTTTATATCGCGTATAGTTTCTTTGGGAACGGTAAGAGGATTCTTGTCCAGCACAACGAAATCCGCAAGCTTTCCAGCTTCGATGCTTCCCTTTTCATCTTCGGCAAAATACTGATATGCAGAATTTACAGTAACTGCACGGATAGCGTCAAGCACCGATATCTCTTCGCCTTCAAGATGAACACCGTCACGTGTAATACGGTTTACAGCACACCATATAGTTTCAAGCATATTAGGCTCAACTACGGGTGAATCCTGATGGAAAGTAAAGATTACACCGCTTTCGAGTGCACTCTTTGTAGGACTTACCTTGTATCCGCGTTCCTTGCCAAGATTGCGTAAATGAGTGTCGGCAAAGTGGTAAGTATGTGCAACAAAAAACGAAACTATTACACCAAGTTCCTTTGCTTTCGCAAGCTGGTCTACACCCATAAGCTGTGCATGAATTATTACGTGGCGAAGATTCTTTGAGTTTGGGTACTCCTTGGAAACAATTTCAAGGCAACGAAGAAACTGTGCCACAGCAGCATCACCGTTTGAATGAATCAAAATCGGTGCATCATGCTCTGCCGCAAATCTGAACGCTTCAATAACCTCCTCGTCGGTATGCGTATGCATGCCAACGTCATTGCCGCTACCCCCAAGATAAGGAGTACGCACCCAAGCGGTTCGCAGTTGCGGAGAACCGTCAAGAAAATACTTGATTCCACCAATTCTTAAAGGTAAATCCTCAGGAAGTTCTTGTACCATCCCACAAAGATTGTCATACTGCCCCTTCGGAGGCAATCCAACTATGTCAAGAATCAGTTTGCCATCCTCGTAAAGTTTTTTGTAAATCTGAACCATACGAGCGGTAAGAAATCCGTCTTGCGCAGTAGTAATTCCGTTTGAAGCATAATACTTCTGAATTTTCACGTGCGACTCGCAGATTCTTTCAAATGAAACCGGTGGAACCTTTGAGCGAATCATAGAAAGTGCCCCTTCCTCAAGTTCTCCGGTAAGTTTCCCGTTTTCAGTAACAATTCTGGCACCTGCCGGAACAGGAGTTTGTGCTGAAAGATTGAACTTTTCAATTACACGTTGATTCACAAGTCCGCTATGGACACTGCTGTGCTTTATCATTAGCAAATGATTTGGTGCAATAGCATCTATTTGCTCTTTTGTCGGATGGGTATGATTCGGAAAAAGCGCATGGTCATAGTTGTAACCAATAACCCATTCTCCTTCCGGAATATTGTTCTCCGTTATGTGATTCTGTATCGCTGACTTTAAATCATCATAATTATCAATACCGCCAAGAGGAGCCTGTGTAGCAAATGTTGCATAGTCGGTTATATGACTGTGTGCATCTATAAATCCGGGAAGCATAGTTGCACCCTGCAAATCAACGAAGCTCTCTGTCAATGGACGTAAATCTGCTTCTTTGCCAGTCGCAACAATTTTCCCGTTTTCAACAAGAACTGCTTCTGCATAAAGCGGTTCGGCCATGGTGATTATTTCACCGTTAAAGAATAAAGTTTTCATTTTGAGCCTCCACTGAATACACCTGATTAGGAAACTCATGTGATAAACACGGCGAGTTTCCTAAGGTACCTTATAATTATAATATTTAGTATGTACATTTTCAAGGCAAAATCAAACGAAAAAATATGGTTGCTGAATTTACCGATATGTTTTTTCACCGTTTTATTGACGCATTTTATATGTTGTTGTATTATTAAATTATAAGTTTCAAAAAAGGGGGATAGATTTACCGTGAAAAAAGTAACCGAAGCACTAATACTTCTTTTTTTAGTTGTACATATGTCTTTATCGGTATTTGCAACCGAGTTTTCCCCGACCGAAGAAGTGAAAACCCTCGAACTGTCTGTGATTTCCGCCAACGTTTCCGGACTTCCTGCTTTTCTTTCAAAATATGACCGCAACGTGCCGGATTCACAAAGAATACTTGGAAAGATGCTCAACGAAAGCGGTTATGATATCATCTGCGTGCAGGAGGATTTTCAATACCACTCTACCTTTTCTGCAGAAATGACAAATTATCCGTATAAAACATATACGAGCGGCGGAGTACCTATCGGTGACGGGCTCATTATTTTTTCAAAATATCCTTTCTATAACGTAAAGCGTATAGCGTGGAATGAGTATAACGGAATATTCGCCGACGGATTGGACGCTCTGACACCAAAAGGCTTTATACACTGCACAGTTGATGTAGATGGTGTGCTTATCGACCTTTACAACGTACATAACGATGCCTACAGAACCGACGCCGACCAGCTTGCAAAAAAATCACAGCTTGTTCAACTTACAGAATATATCAAAGAAAACTCGAAAGGCAGACCGATAATCATTACAGGTGACACCAACCTTACCTTTCATACAGATCCCCTCGCTGATACGTACTCCATTTTAATTGAAGAAAATGGCTTTACCGATTGCTGGATAGAGTTAAAAAACAACGGAAATTACATGCAAAGCGAAGACTCTCAACCGTTAATCAGCAGTTGGTATGATAAATTCGGCGGGCATGATTGGGGACGTTGGGATTCGGTTGAAAGATTGCTATATAAAAACGGCGACGGCTTAAAATTCAAACCTCTGCATTTTGAATATACAGTTTATTCCGATGACGCAAGCAATAAAAAAGCCTTGACCGATCACCGTATGATGGAATGTATCATCGAATTTGACATTTCGGAATATGAAAAGCCTACAGATGTAGCTTTAAACGAAGAAAAAGAACCGTCGTTTTTTTACAGTATTACTCACAGTACAGCGATGCTGCTACGTTTTCTCTATAATGTTCTGCTCGGTGCAAGTCAGTATTTAATTAGTATAACTGCGGACAGCATTTTTATGAAAATTTTACTGTTTTGGAGCCTTTTATGCATCATATACGGAACTGCGAGATTATCGACCTCATGCAAAAAGCAAGGCGTGACAAAAAATTATATTCACCGCCGCGGAGTGAGCTGGCTGGTATTCGGGTTATTGCTACTTAGCCTTTATTTGATTTTGCTTATTTTCTTCGCAAACACAAGCATTAAAGCAGGTGTATTAGTACTCATCGTGCTTTCATTGGCAATTCCCTCTATTATAGTGTCAGTAATAAGGAAAAGAAATACAACACTGTATAGCAAAAAAGCAAGGTGAATTTCACCTTGCTTTTTAGTCTATTTACGTGCAGTTGTGCTTTCGGCTTCGGTCGTATATTCATACGCTGTGTCAGTATCTACATCCTCAACTCTTACGGCAATACCATAATCTGCTTGCTGTATATATCCCTCACTTATTCCATACACTAAAGGAACCGTGTCCCAGCCATGCTTTTCAAGCAGTGCTTTTACAGCAGCAGGATCTGCTTTTGATTCATCCAGCGGAATTTCAAACAAAGCTTTTGCTCCCGTATATGATTTATTGAAGGATATTACACCATCTTTAGAAAAAGCAAATGTTTCACGGTCGGGTTTTAAGCCTTCATAAGCCGCAATATAAACTTGCTTGTCAGCAAAAATTTCAACACTTCCGCATTTAATCAAAAAGTATTCCACGCCCTCATAGATAAAACTATGCTTACTGCCATCACCAAGCGAGAATATGTTTATTTGCCACGGCTCATATCCCTCAACAAGAGGTGTAATTATAAGACCTGAATAATCTGTCATAGGTGCCCCGTCTTTTTTTGTGATTGCACCGACAATATATGTATGCTCCTTGTCGATGTCTGCATCGACAATCTCATCCAGATTTTTGCCGGATGTCATACCAAGCAATTCAATGGTATAGTCACCGCTTGTTTGTGCGGGAATATCCAATATAGTATCATCTTTTGAAAAGACCTCTGCAAGCTCGTATTTTTGAAATCTTGTGACAATATCCTTAGGTGTAAGAAAAGAAATTGCAGCAAATACACTTACCGATAACACAACAATTATTGCCGCGACCATAATAGGTACAAAACGAATCCTTTCAACTTTGCCTGTGCTTGTACTCATTGATTGTTCCTCCGTAATTTTGTTTTTTGTAAGCTCAATAACTCTTTGTGGCGAAATTGAAATACTTTTATCAATCTCAACCGTTTCATCAAGGTAATTATCAAATATATCTTTCATATTCTTTTTCATTTGAAATATCCTCCTTTATCAAGTATGTCTTTCAGTTTCTTGCGACCTCGGCAAAGCTTACTTTTAACTGTTTCGTGGTTGGTCTTTGTTTCATCGGAAATCATTTTCGTGGACTGGTTATAATAGTAATACCTTATCAAAATATCACGTTCTGATTTATCAAGCTTGCGTATTGCGGATGAGATTACTTTATTCTGTTCATTTGCTTCAAGTGTATCAAAGATATTATCATCTGAACAGATTATTGTATCCTCGAAAAGTTCTTCGACAACAATATGTTTTGAACGGATATAGTTCTTCGCTTTATTCCTTGCCGTACTTCCGAGCCAACTTTTTAGGTTGTATGTAGTAAAAACATCGCGGCTCTGCCACAGACTAAAGAAAACATCCGAACATAGCTCCTCCACTGTTTCTGTATCGTAGAAATTGCCGAGCTGATTTGCAATTACCGTGCCGACATAATTGGTATATGTAAGGATAATGATTTCAAGTGCTTTTTCATCACCTTTCTGCAAGAGTTTAATCTGCTTTTTGTCATTCATTGGCTTTTATCACCTCAAGGTTTTAAAATGTACATTTCACCTATATAGACACATGAATTTTTGATTTGGGTGCAAAAATCCGAATTTTTCTGTAAATATAGCTTATTATAGCAAAAAAGCAAGGTGAATTTCACCTTGCTTTTTCATCTGGTATAGTACTCATATTTACAAAACGGACATTTTGGGTAGTCGAAATCATGCTTTTTGCCGCATTTAGGACATTCACGTTGCGGAAGTTCTTCCCCCAACTGTTCTGCCATAAAAAACTCCATTTTACCGCAAGTTTTGCAAGCATAAATATCTACTTCCATAGCACCGGCAATCAAGTTAGGTAGGTCGCCGAGAATCCACCCCGTCCTGCCTAGCTGTAAATTCTCTCTGCCTATATAACGCATTTCTTCATTGCAACGCAGACAAACTGTTTTTTTCATCTTTAAAGCTCCAACTTCTTAAATCGGCGATAACTCATTACATTTACATTGTTTTTATCAAAATTGTTGGCGGAACGGAAAACACCTTCGTCAAGTCCAACGATTACATTAGGACGCCCTTTTACGACAAATACTATATTACTCTTATCGTTAAACTTATAAATCGGAATTCTTTCGCCGCTCCACCTACCTGCAAGTCTTGGTACTGCAGGAACCTGCTCCCATGCGACATGGTCATCAATACAATGAATAATAGTATTCTTTGTTGCAAAACGTTTTGTTACAATTATGCAGTATTCCTCACCATCAAAAGTGCATTTATAAATTTTCACAAAATTAGTGCTATCCGACAATTTGCTCGCTTTCTTAAATGCTTGGTAAATCGTCATAAACATCACCCCCGATACAATTATATCATAATAAAAATCGGAAGTACACATAAATAATGAAAAAAGCAGGTCGTCTGACCTGCTTTAAGTTAAATGTTCATTCAAAACCGAATAAATAGGAAGATTAAGTAAGCGTTACGAAGCATAGCAATGCTTGAGTACTGCAAATACAGTTCAAGCCCTCGGTCTATTAGTATCAGTCAGCTGAACACATTACTGTGCTTACACCACTGACCTATCAAACTTGTAGTCTGCAAGTGACCTTACCAGCTTAAAGCTGTGGGATATCTAATCTTGAGGCATGTTTCACGCTTAGATGCCTTCAGCGTTTATCACTCCCGCACGCGGCTACCCAGCTATGCCCTTGGCAGAACAACTGGTGCACCGGAGGTGCGTCCGACCCGGTCCTCTCGTACTAAGGTCAGCCCCTCTCAAATATCCAACGCCCACGACAGATAGGGACCGAACTGTCTCACGACGTTCTGAACCCAGCTCGCGTACCACTTTAATCGGCGGACAGCCGAACCCTTGGGACCTTCTCCAAGCCCCAGGATGTGATGAGCCGACATCGA
>JAZQEH010000040.1:0-11129 GCA_045538895.1 Eubacteriales bacterium | reverse complement strand
GTAGGGGATGGCCCCCTGGACATCCCGTTTTGCCTTGGTTCATGCGGGACGTCGAAGGCGCCGTCCCCTACCGAGGTTGGTGCGTAGCTGTAATGTAAACAATAATTTATCTTGTACAAGGCGGTTCTTTTTTTATCGTGTGTTGCATATCATTTACCAAACGGAGGTTGTGATATGCCTAAACATTCTTTTGGTAAAATGCCATTTGCGGCACGCACGGCTATTGTGGTTGCAATTACTGTGGCGGTCGCACTTATACTGTGCCTTATAATGGCTGCAGTTGCATTAAGAAGTGACGATCCAACGAAAAATCTTGCACTCTACGGTGAAATATGCTTTGGAATTTCAATGCTGATTTGCGGCTTTATGGGTGCAAAAACCTCGGATGAACGGCGGTTTTTGGGCGGTATTGCCGCGGGTGGAATTATGATGCTGATTGTTGTGGCGGCATCTATAATTTTCGGCGGCGACGGATTGCTTAAAGAGGTTATACTCGCCGCTTTAGGATTTGTAATCTGCACTTTTGGTGCGGTTTTAGGCTCACGTGAGCCTGCGCACAGGCGAAGAAGATAGTAAAAATCCCGCATAGGCGGGATTTTTTTTCTTAAAAACTATTGCAAAAATTTGTAATATGGGTTAAAATAAAATGTAATATTAGGACGAGCATATGTGACAACGACCGCGTATCCTCATACGTCCATCTATAAAAAATTCAAAAGTCGTTGAGAAGGATTTTTTACAATGGTAGTAGCAGGAGATTTTAAAAACGGTGTTACTTTTGAAATGGAAGGCAACGTACTTCAGGTTGTTGAATTCCAGCATGTTAAGCCCGGTAAAGGTGCAGCTTTTGTTAGAACAAAGCTTAAGAACGTTATCACCGGTGCTGTAATTGAAAAGACTTTCAGCCCTACTGATAAGTTCGAGAATGCGTATGTAGAGCGTAAGGACATGCAGTACCTCTACAATGACGGCGACCTTTACTATTTCATGGACATGGAAAGCTATGACCAGCTTCCCATTAACGCTGACAAGCTTGGCGACGATTTCAAGTTTGTTAAGGAAAACATGATGTGCCGTATCGTTTCTTACAAGGGCAATGTTTTTGCTGTAGAGCCTCCCACGTTTGTTGAGCTTGAAGTTACGGCAACCGAACCCGGTGTAAAGGGCGATACCGCAACCAACACCCTTAAGCCCGCAACTCTTGAAACCGGTGCGGTTATCAAGGTTCCGCTTTTCATCAACGAGGGTGATATGCTCAAGGTTGATACACGCACAGGCGAGTACCTCTCCAGAGCATAAGTTTAATTTAAAAATAACGGTGCCGCCATCGGCGGTGCCGTTTTTACTCTAATTCACAGGAGGAATATTACTATGACTATTACTGAAAAGACTGCATATCTTAAGGGACTTCTTGAGGGTCTTAACCTCGATGAAAACAAGCCTGAGGGTAAGCTTCTCAAGGCTGTTATCGAAACACTTGACGAACTTGCAAACGATCTTACCGATGTTGCTGAGGACGTTGCTACTCTCAACGATTATGTTGAAGAGCTTGACGAGGATCTCGGTGCGGTTGAAGAATACGTTTATGACGTAGACTGCGACTGTGACTGCGATTGCGACGATGATGATTGCGATGGCGATTGCGACTGCTGCGACGAGGACTGTGACGGTTTTTACGAAGTAGAGTGCCCCCACTGCGGAGCAAACGTTTGCTTTGATGAAACCTGTGACCCCCGCGACATTATCTGTCCTGCTTGCCAGGAGAGATTTGATTGCCTCGAGGCTCCCGAAGAAAAATAAAACAGTAAACAAAAAAACGCCCATAGGGCGGTTTTTTCAGGCTGATGACAAAGTCATCAGGCTGACCAGAGGCTGAGAAACGCAGACAGATTTTTGGATTTTTGTTTCGTCGGCGTACATGTGTACGGTAGAGACAAAAATCCAAAAAAGCAAGTAACGGCAAGGGTTTTTTAAGCCCTTGCCGCATTTTGTTCTTAATACAAAGTGAAAAATTATTTCTTTTTATTCGCTTTGCGTTTATTCTTACTTGCGGTCTGACGTGTTTGTCAGCACTCTGAAAAAACCGCCCATAGGGCGGTTTTTTATTCTGTTGCTTTGGGTAAACTCCATTTATAGTGGGCTGCAAGCATGCGTATTGAGAACACAAGCGCGGCACCTGCAAACATCGACCACATAGCACCTGCCACTTGCCAAAGCAATGCACAAACAATGGCACCGGCTATTGATGCACAGGCGTAAACGTGTTTCGTGAATATGTAGGGTGTGTCTCCTGCCATCATGTCACGGATAAGCCCTCCGCCTACACCGGTGATTACCCCCACGAAAACAAGCAGAAAAATGTTGTTTGTGCCTGTGGCTTTGCCTGCACTGATGCCCATTACCGTGAATATGGCAAGACCGAGTGCGTCCATGATACGTATAACGTGGTCATAAAGGTACTGATTCTTTGCAAACATGCGGCGGATTGACGGGAAGAATACGATAATCGAAATCGCCACTGCCACAACGGCATAAATCGGCTTTTCAAACATCATGGGAGGTGTGTTGCCGAGGATGACGTCACGCAGAGCACCACCGCCGACGGCGGTAACAAGGCCGAGAATCGCAACGCCGAAAATATCCATATTCTTTTTTAATGCGGTCATTGCCCCCGATGCGGCGAAGGCAACAGTTCCGATGATTTCAAGTATAAATACAAAAGTTTGCATTTCTTTCTCCAAAAATGTTTATTTTCTGCATGATTCATGATACAATATAAAATGAAAAAAATCAATAGGAGGGAAAAATATGCCTTTTAAAATAACTCCAAATCTTATAAACCCATCGTTTGATTCATCTGCACTTTTTAAGCTGACATACGGACTTATGGTGATTACTGCACGTGATAACGGAAAGGATAACGGCTGTATAATAAATACCGCTGTGCAGGTTACATCATCGCCCTGCAGACTTTCGGTTACCGTGAATAAGCAGAACCATACGCACGATATGATTATGCGTACGGATGCGTTCAATCTGTCGGTGCTTACCGAGGAGGCACCTTTTAAGGTGTTTGAGCATTTCGGTTTTCAAAGCGGCAGAAACGTGAACAAATTTGCCGATTGCGAAAGCGAACATCGCATGGGCAACGGTATTCTTCATTTGCCTAAATTTACGAATGCGGTGATTGCATGTGCGGTGGTTGCTACGGTTGACCTTGGCACCCATACCATGTTTATTGCTGACGTTACCGAAACAAAGATTCTTTCAAACGTGCCGTCAATGTCGTATCAGTATTATTTTGACAACGTAAAGCCGAAGCCCAAGACGGAAACGAAAAAGGGATACGTTTGCAAGATATGCGGTTACGTTTATGAGGGTGATACACTTCCCGAGGATTTCATTTGCCCGCTTTGCAAACACGGTGCAGAGGATTTTGAAAAAATAAAATAGCTGATAAAGGCACGTCGAAAGACGTGCCTTTTAATTTCCAAGGAGTTTCAGTAATCCTTTTTCGGTGAAGTCATTTGTTATTGTATATCTGCGAAGCAAATAGAGGTTTTGCCCCGAGCCTTTTGTGAGCTTGTTTGAGCCGTGCCTTGTCGAAAGGGTTACTTTAAATCCGTTTGCCTGAGCAATTTTTTCGGCTAATTTTGAATACTGACCGTTGGGATATGCTATTACAGTTGGCTTTTTGCCGAGCTCTTTTTCGTAGATTTGAATAAACGCATTGAAGTCGGCTTCGAGTGCCTGCATATATTCTTCTTCGCTTTCTCCGTCAAGCTTTAAAACATTTGGTCGCACAATCGCCCCCTCCGGTTCAAAAGGCGGCCATTGATGCATATCGTAGGTGTGGCATTGTATATCAATCACACCGCTGTCCTGCATTTCTTTAGCCTGTTCCCATGAGAATCTTGGAATGTCGGGGTGTTCTGTATCCTTGTATGTCTGCCAGCCCATTGCCACACCGATTACAAAAGAGGTCGCTTTCATATTGTACTTTTTGAGTATCGGAAAGGCGATATCGTAGGTGCTTTCGTATCCGTCATCAATGGTGATACATATAGGCTTTTGAGGCAGGGGAGCACCGTTTTCAACGTAGTCAGTTACTTCGTCAAAGGTTACTGCGGTATATCCTGCATCCGCAAGCGCTTTGATATGGCTTTCAAAGGTTTCTGCGGTTACGATCATGTCGCTTGTTACGTTGTCGTCAAAATGATGATACATTAAAATAGGCAGCGCGATTTTTTGCGGCTTGACGGGAGCAGGCACTTCAATCGGTTGTGACTGTGAGGTTGCGGCAGTTTCTTCATAGGTGGTTACGGTTTCCTCGGTGACTGTTACTTCGCCTGCGGTAATATCACCGTCATTGCCGCCGCCGAATATCATAAAAAGAAATGTAAAAATGGTCAAAAACAATTGTTTCATGCTCACATCTCCTTGTTCTTATCTGTAAATATTATAGGAAATAAAAATTTGTTTGTCAATATAGCGAAAAGCATTGACAAAGAGTGAACATGTGATATAATAAACACATGAACAATTATTCATATGTCGGAGGAAAAACTATGTACGATGAAGAACTGATCTATGACCTTGCCGATTTATTCAAGGTATTTGCGGATTCGACGAGAATACGCATATTGCACTTCCTTTTTGAAAAAGAGAACTGCGTGGGCGAAATCGCTACTGCGCTTGAAATGAGCCAGACGGCTATTTCTCACCAGCTTCGCATACTTAAACAGAATCATCTTGTACGTTGCCGCAGGGATGGAAAGCAGATGTATTATTCGCTTGCTGATGACCATGTCAAAACTATTATTGCGGCTGGTCTTGAGCATGTGGAGGAATGATTATGGAAAAGCATGAACACGAATGTCATTGCCACGATGACGGTTGCGGCTGCGGATGTGGACACGAGCATGGAGAGGAGCAGGGGAATGAGTGGCTTCGCCTTGCGATAGCCTTTGGACTGCTTATATGTGCAGTAGCGGCTTCACTTTTTGATTTGCCGCATTTTGTGACGGTTTTGCTCTTTGCAATTGCCTATGCGGTAGCAGGCTTTAGCGTAATTCTGTCCGCCGTGCGTGGAATAGTCAAGGGTGATGTTTTTAACGAAAACTTTTTGATGGGTATAGCCTCGCTTGGAGCTTTTCTGATTGGCGAATATGCCGAGGCATGTGCCGTGATGTTTTTGTATGAACTTGGCGAAAGGTTTTCGGATATGGCGGTTGAAAAGAGCCGCCGCTCAATAAGAAAAAGCCTTGAAATGCGTCCTGATAAAATCATTCTTCTGCGTGACGGTGTCGAGATTGAGACAAAGCCGAATGCCGCACACGTTGGTGATGTTTTTATTGTTAAAGCCGGCGAAAAGTTTGCCTGTGACGGTGAAATTGTAAGCGGTAGCGGTGACGTTGACATGAAGGCACTGACCGGTGAGAGCATGCCTGTGTATAAACGTGCAGGCGAAGCGGTGCTTGCAGGAAGCATAAGCGTGGAGGACACGTTTACGGTGCGCGTGACCGAGGAATACGAGAACAGTACGGTTGCTAAAATTATAGAAAGCTTAGAGCATGCCAAGAGTAAAAAGAGCCGTACAGAGAGCTTTATCCGCCGTTTTGCACGCATTTACACTCCGATTGTGTGCGGTGTTGCGGCTGCTATAGCGTTTTTGCCGCCAATCCTTGGTTTTGGCAGTTTTTATGAATGGCTTTACCGTGGGCTTTGCACACTTGCGGTGTCATGCCCGTGTGCGCTTGTTATCTCTGTGCCGCTTGGATTTTTTGCAGGTCTTGGTGCAGCTTCACGTGACGGAATTCTTGTAAAGGGCGGAAATTATCTTGAGACACTCGCAAGGGTGGAATGTGCGTTTTTTGACAAGACGGGAACGCTCACATCGGGGGCGTTTTCATACGTAGGAGAAGAGAATGCAAGCGATGTAAACGAGCTGCATTTTGCACTTGCACTTTGCGAAAAGCATAGTACTCATCCTATTGCACTTGCGGCAACCGAAGCGTTTGGTCACCTTGCAAAAAGTACAGAGGTTTCGTCTGCTACGGTTATTCGTGGCAGGGGAGTGCGTGTAGAGCTAAACGGCGACGCATATCTTTGCGGCAACGCTTTTCTCATGGAAGAAAACGGTATTGAATACAAAGCGGCAACGCTTTTTGGTAGCCATGTCTACATTGCAAAAAACAATGTATTTATCGGCAGCGTATCGTTTGCTGACATGGTAAAAAAAGACAGTGGCGAGGCACTTCAAAGGCTTAAAAAACTCGGACTTTCGCCGCTTTGTATGCTTAGCGGTGACCGCCGTGGGATTGTTGAAAAGGTTGCAAATGAGCTCGCTTTGGATATGTCTTATGCTGAGCTTTTGCCCACCGAAAAGGCTGAACTTTTAGAGAAAATCAAGGGTGAGCGCCCTGCGGCATATGTCGGTGACGGCATAAACGATGCACCCGTGCTGGCGCTTGCCGACGTTGGCATTGCTATGGGTGAAATCGGCTCTGCGGCGGCACTTGAGGCGGCAGATGCCGTTATCGTTGGTGACAGCCTTACAAAACTGCCGCATGCTATTGAGATTGCCCGCCGCACGATGCGTATAGTCAGACAGAATATCGTGTTTTCGCTTGCGGTGAAACTGATAATAGTTCTGCTTGCGGCAATAGGCTATGCAAATTTGTGGGTTGCCGTATTCGGTGACGTTGGAGTTTGCCTTATAGCGGTGCTTAATTCACTCCGTATAATGAAAAAATAAAAAGGAGCGTTTGCTCCTTTTTATTCTACGTACATATATGTAACAAATTCTCTTGTTTCACCTGCGGTGATGCCGATAATGTTCACATCTCCCATTTTTGCAGGTGCTTGCGGTGCACTGTTTATCCATGTCTGCGGCTCAACGCAGAGAAAATCTTCGTTTCCGCCGTTGTAAACCATCCAATACTTGAACGAATTGTCAGCATCGTAAACGAGTGTGTGACCGCTTTCGGTGTCGGTCAAGCGGAGTGCGGCACCGCTCGGGCGGGAGAAATGACGGCTGATAAACTGCTCGGCGGGAACTACCTTGCCGCTACCTAATTTTTCATGGAATTCCTTGTCATTGACGGTTTCCCATGTCATGGAAAAGTCGGTCATGTCACGGTCGTACTCTTCGCCTACAGGAAGCGTCATGCGGATGTTTTTAACGTCGCCGCCTTTTACAAACGGCATTGCAAACGTTGTGTGGAACGCAAGACCTACCGGCATGGTTTTATCGCTGTTGTTGGTGATTGAAACGGTCTGCTTGAGTCCGCTGTCTGAAATCTCATACTTTACGGTGAGCGTAAATGCGTGAGGATATGTAAGATATGGAGCATTCTCGGTGGCTTCGTAGCGACAAAGCACCGAGCTTTCCGTTACATGAACAACCTCGAAAGGAGTTTCGTGCAATGTACCGTGGAGAAAACAGCCGGTTGCTTCTTCGTTGATGGGCAGGCTGTATTCTCTACCGTCAAAGGTGAATTTGCCACCCTTTATACGGTTTGGTGGAAAGAGCAGGGGAGTTCCGTATAAAAACACATTGTCGAGTTCCTCTACGGTGTCGGGGTCGTATGTACGGAGTGCGTCTATTCCTGACGGAATATGTTTAAAACGCAGGCAGTTTGCACCCTTCTCCGGTAAAATTTTAACTTCGTATGCTCCGTTTTCGGAGCGAAGTGTGATAAGCTTTGACATTGTTGTTACTCCTTGTTGATTTTTTCTTTGAGCTTGCGTATTTCTTCTTCAAGCCAGAAGATGCGTTCTTCGAGCTTTTCGTTTTTGTCTATAAGCTCGCCCGTGATAAGGCAGGCACCGCTGAAAGCGAGTACCGTGCCGAATGCGACGATAAAGAGAACCGGCACGGGATCTACCTTGGGATTTTGCGAAAGCAGAAATAGTATCAGTGCCACAAGAAACAGAGATAGTCCGAGGGCTTTTAAAAAGATTTTAAGCTTCATATTGACCTCCTATACTGCAAAAGCCGCACCGATTATGCCGGCATCGTTGCCGCAAACGGCGGTGCAGAGCTTGGTCCTCTTTTTTGCCGTGCGTGCAAAGTCCTCTTCGTTTACTTTGGGTAAAAGCAGGTCGATTAAGAACTGCCCCTCACCTGAGATTCCGCCGCCGATGATAAAAACGTCGGGCTGGAAAATATTAATCAGCGAGGAGATACCGTTTGCGAGATAGGTTATATATTTTTCAATAACTCTCGCCGCTGCTTTGTCCCCTTCCTTGAAGGCATCGAAAGCGGTGCGTGCGCTTACCTTTGAGCTTTCCGCCATGAGAGTGGCTTCGCCTGACATGAAACATGCGTTAAGCTCATCCTTGGTCATACGGATAAGTGCAGTACCCGAAGCATATGCTTCGAAGCAGCCACGGCGACCGCAGCCGCACTTTTCCCCGCCGACGTTTATTACAAAATGTCCTATTTCTGCGGCAAGTCCGTTTGAACCGCTGTAAATCTTCTTGTTTATGACAATTCCGCCGCCGACACCCGTGCCGAGAGTTATCATAACTGCGTTGTCGGCACCTTTGGCGGCACCGCACATTACCTCGGCGAGAGTTGCTGCGTTTGCATCGTTGGCAACGCCCACCTTTTTGCCATCGAGCTTGGCTGAAAGTATTTCACAGATGTTGATTCCCGAAAAAGGAATGTTCGGTGTGAAAAGAATTTCGCCGCTTTTTTCGTCAACGCCGCCGGGGACTGCTATACCAACCGACTCGATTTCTTCAAACGCAATGCCCGATTCGCTCACGAGCGAGCGGCACAGAGCAGCAATATCGTCTATTATTTCTTCTTTTTTGCGGGTTGCACCGGTGGGAACCGAGGCTTTATAAAGAAGCCCGCCGTCTTTATCTACAATACCGGCGGCTATATTTGTACCGCCGAGATCTATGCCGATTTTATACATTGGAAAAACTCCTTTTGGTTACAATACTGTTATTATATCATTTAATAGTATAAAATATTAACAAAGAAAAGTCAATAAAAGCCTCAAAAACTGAAAAAAGTTGAAAATCTTTAAATATTGCTTGCATTTCATGTAAATACAGTATAAAATATTATGATGGAAAGTTAATAAGTGCTGAAAAAGCACGAGGAGAATATAATTAATGAAAAGATTTGTTTACGCCGATAATGCGGCTACTACCCCTGTTTCGCGTGAAGTTCTGGATGCAATGATGCCGTATTTTACCGATAGTTGGGGCAACCCTTCGAGCCTTCACAAAAAGGGCAGAGAAGCGGCTGTGGCACTTGAAGATGCGAGAAGCAGAATAGCTGCATGCCTTGGTGCAGATTCAAAGGAAATTTTCTTTACATCATGCGGTAGCGAAGCTGACAACTGGGCAATAAAGGGTGCAGCCTATGCCGGAAGGCAAAAGGGCAGAACTCATATAATTACAAGTGCTATTGAGCATCATGCGGCACTTCATGCATGCAAGTCGCTTGAAAAGGACGGTTTTACCGTAACTTATCTTGGCGTTGATAAAAACGGCGTCGTATCGCTTGACGAGCTTCGTGCAGCGATAAACGACAAGACTGCACTTGTTTCGGTTATGCTTGCCAATAACGAAATCGGAACTATCGAGCCTGTCCGTGAAATTGCAGAAATCGCACATGCACATGGCGCACTTATGTTTACCGATGCTGTTCAGGCAATCGGAAATATCCCTGTAAACGTTAAAGACCTTGGTGTAGACATGCTTGCTCTTTCGGGACATAAAATCCATGCTCCCAAGGGTATCGGTGCTCTCTATGTGAAAAAAGGAGTACGTATAAACAACCTTATCGACGGCGGCGGACAGGAACGTTCCAAACGTGGCGGTACCGAGAATATGCCTTATATAATCGGACTTGCAACGGCTATGGAAAATGCAGTGAAGCGTTTGCCCGAGATGGACAAGGTTGCACTTCTACGCGATTATCTTATTGATTCGATTCTTGAAAAAATTCCGTACAGTACCCTTAACGGTCCTCGCGGTGATGCAAGACTCCCCGGTAACATCAATATCGGATTTGAGTTTATTGAAGGCGAAAGCATGTTGCTTTTGCTCGACTTCGAGGGTATCGCTTGTTCGACAGGCTCTGCATGCTCGTCGGCATCGCTTGACCCGTCACACGTTCTGCTTTCTATAGGCGTTCCTCACGAAAGGGCACACGGCTCGCTCCGTTTGTCTATTTCGCAGGAAACAACAAAAGAGGACGCAGACTATATTCTTGAAAAATTGCCTTCGATAATTCAAAGGCTCCGTGATATGAGTCCGCTTTATGAAGAAGTGGCAAAGAAAGCAAAGGCATAAGGAGGAATGAAATATGAGTATGCTTTACAGTGAAGAAGTAATGGACCACTTTGCGAACCCCCGCAACGTTGGTATTATAGAGGATGCGGATGGCGTCGGTGAAATCGGCAATGCAAAGTGCGGCGATATCATGAAGATGTACCTGAAGATTGAAAACGGTATCATCGTTGACGTTAAGTTCAAAACATTCGGTTGCGGCGCCGCAGTTGCTACGTCCTCAATGGCTACCGAGATGATCAAGGGTAAGAGCATTGATGAAGCGCTTACACTTACCAACAAGGCGGTTGTTGAGGCACTTGGGGGCCTTCCGGCGGTGAAGATCCACTGCTCGGTTCTTGCTGAAGAAGCGGTTAAATGTGCTCTCGCTGACTACTATAAGAAGCAGGGAATAGACCATCCTGTTATCAAAGAAGCAGAGGAAATCATGGGACATGGCGATGATCATGAGCATGAAGTTCCCGAAGATTAATTGATTAAATGAAAAATCCCATTTTCGACAAAAAATCGGAAATGGGATTTTTGTTATCATTTAAATTCTAATTATTGTGCATAAAATTAGAATTTTTGATGCGTTTTCGTGACTTGTTGGTCTGGAGGTCGCTGTTGCTTTTGTGCATACTGTGCAACTTGTACGTTTGTAGAAAAGTCAGTTCTGTTTTTGTGATGTTTGCACAAAAACAGAACAAAAACAAAATGGCTGTACAAGCTTTGAAAAACGGTTGAAATTTGTTTAATTTAATTTAACTTTGCCTGAAAAGTGCAAGTGGATATTCTTGGAATGTCAAGAAAACCACACCAAAAAAGATAAT
>JAZQEH010000039.1:0-3708 GCA_045538895.1 Eubacteriales bacterium | reverse complement strand
GAAGGCTCCCTCAGACGAGGGAGCTGTCAGCGGAACGCTGACTGAGGGAGGGAAAAAAGTAACAATTAGAAATGTTCCCTCCTTCCGTCGCCTTACGGCGCCACCTTCCTCGTCTGAGGAAGGCTTGTTAATGTAAACAATAATTTACACCAATTATTTTACTCTTGATAACTCTGCCGTATTTGTGATACAATAAAATAAAAAACGAGGTTTACAAATATGCTTGAAATAGGACAAAAAGCCCCTGAATTTACTTTAAATGATAAAGATGGCAAAGCGGTGTCGCTTTCGGATTTCCTTGGCAAAAAGGTTGTGCTTTACTTTTACCCCAAGGACAACACTCCCGGATGCACACGTCAGGCATGCGCATTTGCAAGTGCTTACACCGAGTTCAAGAATAAAAACGTTGAGGTAATAGGCATCAGCAAGGATAGCGTTGCATCGCACGTGAAGTTTGCCGAAAAATATGAGCTACCGTTTATACTGCTTTCAGATGCATCGCTTGAGGTTATTAAAGCGTATGACGTATGGCAGGAGAAAAAGATGTGCGGCAAGGTGTCTATGGGTGTGGTACGCACAACTTTTGTAATTGACGAGCAGGGCAATATCGAAAAAATTATGCCAAAGGTTAAACCCGACACAAACGCAGCAGAGATTTTAGCAACGCTTTAACGAGGTGTAACATGAAATTTATATCATGGAACGTAAACGGTTTTCGTGCTTGCCTTGATAAAGGCTTTGCAGATTTTTTCGCTTCGCAGGATGCAGACTTTGTTTGCCTGCAGGAAACAAAAATGCAAGAGGGACAAGCCGAATTCAATCCCGACGGATATTATCAGTACTGGAACAGTGCCGAGAAAAAGGGATATTCGGGCACGGCGATTTTTGCAAAGCATGAGCCACTTTCTGTTCAATACGGTATAGGTATACCCGAGCATGATACCGAGGGCAGGGTAATCACTCTTGAGTATGAGGATTTTTATTTGCTTTGCGTGTATACGCCTAACGCCAAGCGCGAGCTTGCCCGTCTTGATTATCGCATGGAGTGGGAGGATGCACTTCGTGCATATATGCTCGCTCTCGATGCAAAGAAGCCCGTGATTTACTGTGGCGACCTTAATGTTGCACATGAGGAAATTGACCTCAAAAGCCCTAAAACCAATCATATGAGTGCAGGTTTTTCCGATGAGGAACGTGCAAAATTTACTGAGTTGCTTGCAAGCGGATTTACAGATACGTTCAGAGCCTTGTATCCCGAAAAGGTGCAGTATTCGTGGTGGAGCTATATGTTCAAGGCACGTGAAAAGAACGTAGGCTGGCGTATTGACTATTTCGTAGTGTCAAACCGTATTTTTGATAGAGTAAAGGACAGTTTTATTTTAACTGATGTTATGGGAAGCGACCATTGTCCCGTGGGTATTGAATTAATATGAACATTAATATTGCAGATGAGCAATGTACAGGAGAATTAAATGATATTTGAAACTAAACGGCTTATTCTTCGCCCGTGGTGCGAGGATGATGCCGAGGATTTATATAAATACGCAAGTGATCCAGAGGTAGGTCCGCCTGCCGGATGGCCTCCGCATACGAGCGTGGAGAATAGCCGTGATATTATTCGCACGGTGCTTTCCGCACCTGAAACCTACGCCGTTTGCCTTAAAGGGAACGGTAAACCCATCGGCAGTGTCGGACTTCACCGAAAAGACCTTGCCGAGCAGGATGATGAGTATGAGCTTGGCTATTGGATTGGCAAGCCGTTCTGGGGGCAGGGACTCATTCCCGAAGCATCGTATGCACTGCTAAAATATGCTTTTGAAACCCTCGGCATGAACAGAATTTGGAGCGGGCATTATGATGGTAACGTAAAAAGCCGCCGCGTGCAGGAAAAACTCGGCTTTGCCTATCATCATACCCTTGAGGGGATTGAGGTTAGTCTTCTCGGTGAAATCAGAACAGGTCACGCAATGCTGATGACAAAAGAAATGTGGGATAAGGTAAGTAAAAATGGTTAAAGAATTAATGCATGATACCATATTTCTCGCGTGCAAGTCGGAAAATGCAGCAAAGGAAGATTTGCAAATTGCACAGGATTTGCTTGACACATTGATTGCACACAAAGAAAACTGCGTTGGCATGGCGGCAAATATGATTGGAGTGCGAAAACGCATAATAGCCTTTCTTGATGATAAAGTTTACACGGTTATGCTTAACCCCGAAATTATTAAGTTTGACGGTGCATATGATACGGAGGAGGGCTGCCTGTCACTGCTTGGCGGGCCAAGGAAGTGCAAAAGATACAAAACGATTAAGGTAAAGTATCAGACACCTGAAATGCAGACTCGCATAAAAACCTATACAGGCTGGACGGCACAGATTATTCAGCATGGGGTTGTCCATTGCAACGGTGTGTTGATATAGGAACAAATACCCCCGAAGTGATAATCACTTCGGGGGTATTTGTTGTGTGATACACACAAATTATATGGAGATATTGTGTTGCTCTATATTATCTTCGGTAAGTTCAGGTTTTGCAATGGATTTTTGCAAAAGATTCCGCCGAGATAAGAAGTAAATGATTGCTCCAAGCGGTAGCATGAAACGAATCGCTAAAGTTCCAGAACCGTAGTGGATAAGAGCAGAATATGCCGAAAACCAACCAAAATTGAAATTTGCTTTAAACGCAGAAGCGGAAAGCGTTATACTGATAGTGAAAAAACCGAAAATCAGAAGGAGCATCCACAATGCTTTTTTCTTTATGTTTTTTCGCAGACAGTCAATGATAGCTAACACAGTAACAGCAAGCGGTATTACATTCAGTAAAATAAAAAGCCATTGCAACGGTGTTGCATCGTTCATATTTTGAATCGTTCCCGTAGAGTAATAGTCTGTTTTTTCGTATGGGGACAAAAAGAAATTAATAATACCAAGTTGTTCATCTACTGCGACATTGACAATAATATGACTACCGCCGGTCATTTCATAGACGGACTGGACTCTTTTACTATTTCCTTTGTTAGTTATTGTGCTACTTGTATGTATAGATAATAACTTTAATTCATACGCATCGGTGTTGCCGATTATTTCTTGCATTTGCTCGAAAATGACCGCAAAATCGCTTTCGGAACAAATGTTTTTGACTAATGAATAAGCTGTTTGAAAATCATTTGCAATCAAAGCATTCAGCATTGCTTCGGAAAGTTGTCTCGTTTCTGCATTTTCAAAGTCTTGCATATCGATTGCACATCCTGAACAAATAAAGATGACAGAAAGGACTATTATGCATACTGCAATAATTCTAAGCTTTTTCACACTATCACATCCTTCTAAATGAATATATTTATCAAGTTTGCAAGTTCTTTTTGTAAGAGATATATAAATTGTATCACGGAAGATAAGAAAAATCAAGTGACAAGACTTGATACTTGCAAGGTCTTGCTACGCAAGCTCTGATGTCTCCTTTCAGGATACAACACAAGTATCAAGTAACCTATCCCAAGAAAAATTAAAAGAGGAACACGAAAAGTGTTCCTCTTTTACTTGGTCTGAGTGACAAGACTTGATGACTTGCAACGTCTTGCTTCGCAAGCCGTGATGAATCCTTGCGGATTCAACGCAAGTCGCAAGTTACCTATCACTGCAAAAAACAAAACCGAAGTGCAAAAGCACTTCGGTTTTATTTGGTCTGAGTGACAAGACTTGAACTTG
>JAZQEH010000038.1:0-2300 GCA_045538895.1 Eubacteriales bacterium | reverse complement strand
GACGAAACGGCAGAGCCGGAAGAAATGCCGGTTTCGGATGCAGAGCGCATTGCGGCGTTGGAAGCTGCAGTGCTTGAGCTTGCGGAGGTGATTTTAAATGCTTAAGTTTTACCTTTTGCAAATCCGAATGGGCAAAATCACGCTTGACGCTGTGCCGGAAAGGTACCGCGCCGCGGTGGAAACAGAACTTAGTTTATAATAAGATTTCCAACGCAAACCACCGTTAGATTCTTTCTTTTGGTGACTTATTTATGTATTGCGCAGATTAGAAAGTTGGTGATGTATATATGATAAAAATTATAGAACACAAGCCTAATATTCCACTTAAAGAATATGTAATTGGCGTGGTTGGAGACAACGGTGTCGCTACAAGGCAGTTTGAAATCAACAGATATATTGGAGATATTGACCTATCCAAATATTCGGCAACAATTGAGTTAGAACCTGATGGAATTGCACCATTTTATGACGTGCTATCAAAGCAAGTAACAGACGACAAGTTGATATTAACATGGGAAGTCAAAAAACACGATGTATGCAAGGCGGGCAAAGTCAAATTCAACTTGTGGTTCGGGAGCAATGATTCCGAAGAGCGAGTATATCAAACGCATCCGGGTACTTTTGAGTGCATTAGAGGTATTGATGCCGAAAATCAAGGCGAGATTATCCCACCGTCAATTTTTGAGCAAGCGGTTATCGAAGCGACTAAGCAGGCTGGTATCGCAAAAGAGTACGCTGAAGAAGTTCTTGAAAACGGCGGATATGTAGACAAACCGTTTTACGATGCGATTATGATAGAAATAGATAAAAACTATGATGAAATGAAGGAATATGTTGACAAAACGGCAGTTGGCAAAGATGGTACAGACGGTCAGGATGGGGAAGATGGTATTTCCTGTACTCATACTTGGGAAGGAACGACATTGATAGTTACGTCTGCGGCTGGTACGTCATCTGCTGACTTAAAAGGTGAAAAAGGCAAAGACGGTTATACACCAGTCAAGGGCGTAGATTATTATACCGAAACTGATAAGGAAGAGATTATTAATGCTGTGCTTGCTACATTGCCTAACGGAGACGAGGTGAGTTACTGATGAGCATGGTTATTACTGATGATAAGCATTATACTAATATAGCAAGCAAGATTCGGGAGAAGACTGCTTCGAATGATAAAATACCACCATCAGATATGTCCGAGAAAATTGACGACGTATACGATGCAGGCAAAGACAACGGCATCCGTGCAATGTGGGAATGTATACAGGCGGGCGGCACAAAGGATATAGGCGGTTCAATAATGTCAAATAGCGGTTGGGCTAAAGAAACTTTTAAGCCCATATATGATATTAGACCTACAAGCTGCTACTTATGGTCAAGAAATTGTCCTACACAGACACTGGTTAATAATTTAACTCCCGAAACGCAGATTGATATAGTCGAACTTGAAAAAGAACAAGGTATCGTGTTCGATTTTGGCTCGGTTACATCATCAACGAGTTACGATTATGCGTTTGTGGGTGCTTTATTTAAGCGATGGAATGTGATTGATATTTCAAAAGGCAAAACTATATCTGGTACTTTCTATGGAGGCTATCTTCCAAGTGGCCGTCGAAAAGAATTAGCGCCCAAACGCATTGAGCGCCTTATCTGCGGCGAGACCAATGTATTCAGTAGTAATGCATTTCAGTATGCGATTGGTTACGAATATATCGGCTTTGAGGGCGTTATCGCAAGTAGTATAAATGTTTCTTGGTCGCCTCTTAACAAGGAAAGTTTGACAAAATTATTGTCTACATTGTCAGATACTGCTACTGGTCAAACTGTATCTGTGAATTTGGAAGCCGTCAATAAAGCTTTTGAAACAAGCGAAGGTTTGAACGATGGTAATACGTCGGAAGAGTGGCAGAGTTTGGTCGGCACAAAACCGAACTGGACAGTATCTTTAGTGTGAGGTGATTGGTATGGATAGAATTACATTGGAAGCACCACATGGTATGCTGTATACAAATGGAATCGTATATGGTAGTGTAATACACCTTGCAGAAGGTATGGACGGTGCTGATTTTTACACTGTAACTTATGATGAATATCAAAATATTCTTGATGAACAAAATGAACAAGCTCAAGAACATAATATATAAGAAAAAAGGACGGAGATTTGATGTGACCCCAAAAAGTTAGACTTTTTATAGCGTAGTAGTTTTAATGACTGCTACGCTATTTTTATGCAGCCGAGGTGTTGAGCCGATATTGCACCGGACTCATCCACCCAAGTTTCTCTTTAATCCTTTTCTCGTTGT
>JAZQEH010000037.1:0-24411 GCA_045538895.1 Eubacteriales bacterium | reverse complement strand
GAAGAAAGAACCAAAGAAAAACTGTAAAATATTTAATAAGTAGCCGTGGCTACAGACAATATTTTTTTACAAAAAGGTTTGGAGGTGTCGGAACCTTTCCTTAAAAGGTTCTGACGTCGTTACCCTAAACAATAATTTACCGCCGTGCCAAAAATTTATTTTCCTTTTTTTCCACAAAATGGTCCTATTCTTACAAAAACGCATTATAAACTTGCTTTAACATTACAACTCCTTTACAGAATACTGTCACGTATTGCGTTTTCATGGCGGTATGCGGTAGTATAGAGGCACGGCGGACGTGCATCTGCCGAAAAAATTGAAAAGGAGAACGCACAATGAGAAATTCCAAAAGATTTCTTTCCCTTATACTTGCAGTACTCATGACATTCAGTATGCTTGTATTTACGACAGGTGCGAGCGAGAGCAAAGCCGACTACACAGATGCGGCACATTCGCTTGCGGCTATCGGAATTTTAAAGGGCGACGAAAACGGCAATCTCATGCTTGACAAGCATGTAACCCGTTATCAGGCAGCACTGTTCTTCGTTCAATCCATCACAGGCAAAACCGACACCTCTGTTTGGAACGCAGACAAGAGTGCAATTTTCAGCGACGTACCCGAATACGGTACCGCTATTGACTATCTCGCAGGGCTCGAATTTATTGTCGGCCGTGGCGACGGCACCTATGGATACAATGACAATATTACTTATCAGGACATGCTCACACTCGCAGTGAGAGCACTCGGCTATGAAGAAAAGGGAATGAGCTACCCCTACGGCTACATTCTTGCGGCACAAAAGCTCGGACTTACCGAAAACATTGAAAATGTTAACTTCAAGTCCTACCTCACCCGTGGCGAAACCGCACAGCTTATCTGGGATATGCTTTCCACAGAGCTTGCATTCATCGACCCGCTCACCGGTGCAACCATCTACCCCGGCAAGGAGGACGAATCTCCCTACGGACTCATGGTAGGCCCCGGCAAAATCGAGCGTGAAACCTACCTTGAAAAGTCAGGCTTCGCAGGCGGCAAGCTTGACGTAACCGTAACCGAGTTTACCGAGGCTGAAAAGGACGGCGAGGTTGACACAGTAACCGTGCTTTACGGCGGCGACCGCTACACACTTGCGGCAAAGGACCTCGGCATCAGTGCCGAAACTCCTAAGATTGAGTATCTCGGTCTCCCCAAAACTCTCTTTGTAAACTGCAAAGCAGACGAATTTTTTGACAAATACGATATCGACGAGGACGAGCGTGATGCTTCTGTTGTGTTTGTAAACAGCGACTCGCTCACATACGTACAGAACCTTGGCGACGGCGGCAACATCCGCTTTGTCAAGCCCTCGGGTGCATCTGCTTACATCACACTCGGCGGCGTGAAGTTTGCAATGGACAAGTACAGCGCACAGCTTTACACGTTCACTGCTGACGGTTGGAAAGCGGGCAACCTCTCCAACTTTGAGGACGCATTCCTTTACGATACCAAGGACGGCTACATGGGTACAAACTCAAACGGTGCTGTCTGCTACACCGTGCGTGAAAACGCTGACGAAACCAAAACTCTTCATATATATTATATGCCCTATGAGTTCGGACAGTATTTCGTACGTGAGCTTAAGGATGCAACCACATCGAAGAACGCAAACTTTGTAACAATGGCGACCTACGAGGGCACAAAGGTTGAAAACCTCGACGGCTATTCTTCAAACTTTGTTGAATACCTCCTCGGCACAAACTCAAAGGTTACGTCCTCCACCGCATCCGTTTCCAAGCGTAACGGCGAAAAGGCGAAGACCGTTATTCTCGACGGCGAAAAGGTATCAAGCGGCGACTTTGTATTCTACTACTACAACGCACTTGATAACATTCTCACCGTAGCATCTAACCATGGCGGCTTCCGCACAGGCAAGCTCACAGGCACAAGCGCCTCCAAGGAAACCGTAAAAATCGGCGGCACCAACCACGGCTTCGGCTTCAAGGGTGCGTATGCGGCAGAGTATGCAACGTATGCGGCAAATGCGGCACAGATCAAGTCCGCAATGGCAGGCTATGACGGTAGCGACAACGTAAAATACGTAGCAGTTGACGGTAACGTTGTATACGTTGACGGCTACAAGGGCGAAAACTCCTCCTCGGACTACGGCTTCAAGGTAGTAAGCTTTGATGAAAAGCTTCTTGCAGACCTCCTCGACGTAAAGGTTGACAAGCTTGAGTACACCGCAGACTTCGTGCTTGACGAAAACGGCAACGTGTATGTGGCAATTCTCAACACCGAAAGTGGCAAGTGGGAGCTTGGCAGAATCGAAAAATTCTACAAGGACTACGATAAAGACGAGGACGAATACGCAAAGAACGGTCACGTCGGCACACTTGCAAACTACGTTGACCTCGTAGGCGAGGGCTACTCGGGTTATGCAAACTACGTTGAGCTTTCCGAAGCACTTCTCGCATCAAACATTTTCGCAGTAGTTGCGGAAAAGGACGGCGTTTACAGCCTCGGCACAACTGCGGATGCGGTTGACAGTGCCACTATTGCAGACGGTATCATCTTCTCGGATAACTCTGCAAAGACAAACCACATCAAGGCAGAGTCTGACGCAAGCGTTACACCTTCACGTGTAACACTCGACGAAAACTCGGTTATCGTTATTATTGACGGCGAGGGCAACGTTGGTGTACGTAAGGGCGTGCAGAAGAATAAGTTCACCGTAAACGGAAATGCGGTATTCTATGCGGCAAACAGCGACCTTATCGTTGCATATATCGCAGAGCCCGTGTTTGCAGGCGGCTTCTCCGATGCCTCCGACTGGGGCGAAAGCCGTGCGGCAGTGAGTGCGGAAACATACTATGTGGCTCTCCCCGACAGTCAGGCGGAGCTTTCTGCAAACGGTGAGGAGGCAGAGTACAAATACACCGTAACCGTAACAAATCTTCTTGATTTGCGTACGTTCAAGGTAGTTGAGGAAGTAAGCTTTGCCACCGACAGCTCCACACTCCCAAACCTTGACAAGGTACTTCATGCAGACGAGGACGGTGTTCTTACCGAAAGTGCTCTCACGGTTGAGGAAGCATTCAAGGCAGCACAGAAGCTTGTCGGTGACGAAAACGATATCAGTTACATTGATATCGCTCCCGAAAACCTCACGTTCACCGATGCAGATACGGTAATCGTGTCCGGCGGAGCGCTCAACCTCCCCAATGCACTTGCAGAAGTTAAGGTAAACGTGATTACTCTTGACAGAACAGGCATTGACCGTGAGGACTACGACTTCGACCGTGCGGCACTCAACGTTGAGTACAGCGAAAACGGTCTTGGCGGCAACGAGCTTCAGATTTCCGATGGCTTCAGCGGCTACGAATACCCGATTTACGGTGATATTCACGAAAGCTTGAGCGAGCCTGCGGAGGGCATCTTCAATCAGTTCATCATTGACAGCACAGGCGAGGAGATCCTCATTCCCCTTGCAGATGCGGATAACTATGAGGGTGCAGCCAAAGTAAGCGTATCGCTTAAGATACTTGCACATTACGATGATGACAACGGCACACTCACATTGAATGTTGCAAAAGTAATCAAATAATAAATAAGGAAGGCGAAAGCCTTCCTTATTTATATATAGAGATTGTTTAGCGAAGCAAAGGCGACGTGCAACAATGTAGGGCGGGGGTTTATCTCCCGCCGTAAGCCGTTATTAGATGTCGTATCGGCGGGAGCAAGCCCCCGCCCTACGGTATGTCAATGGTATTCGTATTACCATAAACATTAATTTTTCTTACAAACCGCCGCCATTTCTTACAAATCTTTCAAGAAATCTTACAAATTCCTTACAAAACAAAATAATCTATTGCAATATTTTTCCTCTTGCTATATTATAACATCAGGATAAAACCAATATCGTACAACTACGGTTGGCGATATCCAAAACATTTTTATTTGAAAAGGAGAACTTACCATGAGAAACCTTAAGAAGTTCCTCGCACTCGTTCTCGCGACCATGATGCTCCTCAGCGTAGCAGTTATTTCTACCTCCGCGGCAGATAAGGCTGACTACACCGACGCAGCTAATCACCTCGCAGCTCTTCAGGTTATGAAGGGTGATGAGAACGGCAATCTCATGCTTGAGAACGGCGTTACCCGTTACCAGGCAGCTCTCTTCTTTGTTCAGACTCTTACCGGTGAAACCGATACTGCAGTTTGGAACGCAGACAAGAAGAGCGCAAACTTCAGTGACGTAGTTGACTACGGCACCGCAATCGACTATGCTAACGGCATCGGCATCGTTAAGGGCCGCGGCAATGGCGTATTCGGTTACAACGACGCTATCACATATCAGGATATGCTCGTTATGGCAGTTCGTGCACTCGGTTATGAAACCGAAGACATGAGCTACCCCTACGGCTACATCCTCGCAGCTCAGAAGCTCGGTCTTACCGATAACGTAGACCTCGTTAACTACAAGGCAGCTCTCACCCGTGGCGAGACCGCTCAGATCATCTGGGATATGCTCGGCACTCAGGTTGCAGTAGTTGACCCCCTTACCGACAAGGTTTACTATCCTGAAGCTAACCAGACCGAAGTTGACGGCAAGACCGGTTACTTCACCGAGAACTCTCTCGGCAAGATGATGGAAAGAGTTGACCTCCTCGTTGACTCCGACCTCGCTGGCGACAAGATCACTGTTGTAGTTGACGCTTTCGTTGAAGGCGACGAAGAAGAAGAAACAGTTGATACTCTCGAAGTTACCGTTGTTGGTAGCGACGCTGAAATCACTGCTATCGCAGCAGCTGACCTCGGCATCACTGTTGACACTCCCACCATCGCTTACATGGGTCTCCCTGTAGAACTCTTCATTTCTGTTAACGCAGAAGACTTCACTGATGAAGCTTATGAAGATGGCGATGCAACTGTTGTATTCGCTACTTTCCCTGAATACACCACTGTTCAGAACCTCTCTGCTGACGGCGACATCAAGTATGTTGAAGACGGCGACAAGAGCTATCTCTCTCTTGCAGGCACCAAGTTCAAGGCTGCTGATTACACCTTCGAAACCTACGAATTCGTAAACGGCGTATGGACTATGACCAACGACGGTCTTCTTAACGATGAACTTAACGGTACCGATGTTACATCTATCTTCGTGTACGATGAAGATGATGCTGACAAAGATGGCACTCCTTACAACACCACCAACACCTACGGTGAAGTTTCTTACCGTGTAATCGAAAGTGACGAAGTTGGTACTGTTAAACTTCTCTACACTGACTACGAGTTCGGTCAGTACAACGTTCGCGAAATCGACGGCGTTAAGTACACCGTAGTTGCAGAGTATGATGCAGACGCTGAATACACCAACCTCGACGATGTAGAGACCACTATGGTTGAGTACCTCGTTGACAGAATCGGCAAGTCCACCGGCGTTGTAGACGTTGACACTGATTCCATCACTCCCTCTAAGGGTGAAGCTGCTTCCACTGTTGTAGTTGAAGGCGAAGCTGTTGAGGCTGGCGACTTCATGTTCTACAACTACAATGATGCTGACAACATTCTCACCGTTGCTATGAACGCTGGCAAGTTCCAGACCGGTAAGCTCAACGGTAAGAACAATAAGGACAACGTTAAGATCAACGGTCAGTTCTATGAATTCGGCTTTGCAGGTAACTATGACGAAACCGAAATGACCACTGCATTCGATCCAACCGTATATGCTGATTGTATCGCTGCTATGGAAGCTGGCAAGGACAACGTTCTCTTCCTCCTCGTTGACGGCAAGATCGTTCACTTCGAAGTTTATGAAGCAAAGGATAACACTAAGAACCTCTACGATTACGCAATCGTTACCACTGATGCAGAACTCCTTTCCGACCTCCTCGACCTCGATCTCGATTATGTAGATGAGGACGAAGACAACAAGAAGGACGAAAACGAAGATTGGGATCCTGATTGTGAATACATGTCCGCTCTCTCTGAAAGCGGTCTCTATGTAGAGGACGACGTTGTTAAGGTTGCTATGCTCAACCTCACCACCGGTAAGTGGGAACTCGCTTCTGTTGGCACATATGCTACCAACTATGATAGCGAAAAGGATAAGTTCAACAAGACTTATGACCTTGCTACTGAAATCGGCTATGCTGATCTCATCACCGACTACAAGAACGAAGGCGTGATCGCTGATTTCGCAGACCTTGTTGGTTGCGGTCTCGTTGCTGTAGTTGAAGCTAAGGACGGCGTTTACACCGTTGCTGCTGAAGAAGAAGGCTTCTTCGAATACAACGATGTTGTATCTGCTGGCGGTCTCGTATTCTCTGATAACAACGTTAAGACCAACGCTATCACTGCTATTCCTGCAGAAGATGAACCCACCGCAGTTCGTGTAGCTCTTGATGCTGAATCTGTAATCGTTGTTATTACTCCCGATGCAGTAGGCGTTCGCGTAGGTACTCAGAAGGCTGCTAACTCTGTAGCTGTTGCTACTGTAGAGGTAGAAGGCGATGATGTTCCTGTTGCTAGCCGTTTCCTCTCTGCTAACGCAGACCTCATTATTCTTCAGGCTGAGGATGTAGTATTTGCTAACGAAGAGCACCTCACCGTTGCTGACTGGGCAGACGAAGCTCGTGCAGATTCCGAAAACGCTTGGTACATCACCACTGTTGATACCACCGTTGAAGTTCAGGCTGGCGAAACCGATGAAGATCCTTACACCATCACTGTTCTCAACCTCTTCGACATGAAGGCTCAGAAGGTTATCGAGTCCATCAGCTACGAGTCTAAAGAGGCTACTGATGAAGAGTATGCAGTAGGTACCGTTCTTAAGGTTAACGCTAAGGGCGAGGTTTCTGATGAGGGTGCTCTCACCGCTGAAATCGTTGCTGAAGTTGCTGAAGCTACCAGCGATGACCTCGTATTCACCGCTATCGAAAACCTCGAAATCGTAAGTGATGACACTGTTATCGCTGACGGTCTTGTTGGTGGCGATGCTGTAGACATCAAGGGTACTGTTGTTACCATTAACAACGTTGCTGACGCTGAAGACTACGACTTCTCTAAGGTAGTTCTCGACATGCCATACGATGAAGAAATCGCTGCTACCTACAAGGTAGATGAAGCAGAGGTTGAATACACCGGCCGTAGTTATGACTATGTTGACCGTGATGAAACAACCCAGACAAAAGCGAACAAGTTCCTCGGTCTCGAGTACGTTCTCGAACTCGATGAAGTTGCAACCTTCGACAAGGCTGCTGCAGGTGTAATCGATAACTACATCATCGACATGGCTGACGAAGCAATTCTCGTTCCCGTTGCTAACAAAGCTGACTATGCAAAGGGTATCTCCGTTGACGTAGACCTCTACATCGCTGCAAGCTACGATGGAGAAGAGAGCGATGTAATCACCATCGTTATCTACAAGGTTATCAACGAAGTTGCTCCTGTAGTTGCTGACTAATTCGTTACTAACTAAATAAAAAAAGGAAGCCCCCGGGCTTCCTTTTTTGCGCTTCCACTCGCTGTCATCCTGAGTGAAGCGAAGGATCTGAAAACCGCTTGCGGTTTTTCTCAATAAAGGCACGGCTTTGCCGTGCAGATTCTTCGTTGCTACGCTCCTCAGAATGACGTGCGGAGAGTCACATCTTCCGTCATCCTGAGTGTTGTGGCTTAAGACTCGCTACGCTCGCAGATTCTTCGCTACGCTCAGAATGACATGTGGAAGAAAAAACCGCTTCACTTGGAAGCGGTTTTTTTATCCATTTTCAATCTTTTTACTATTTTTGCAGCTTTGCCGTGGCCACGGTATTTGCTGTAGAAGAATCCGAATACCGAGAATACTGCAGCACCGATGAAGTTTACAATCAGATCCTTCATGGTGTCATACAGTCCGATGTCGAGGTATCCGCCAAGACCTAACGGAGTGCCGTTTACCACCGTTTCGGTGATGTCTTTGATAAGAACAGGGTCATTTTTGCCGCTTGGATTGAGTGCTACAGAGGAAATGTGATGCACTATCATGTCCTTTTGCATATCTGTTGCAAGAAAAACGTCGGCAGTGAATTCAAAAAACTCCCACAAAACGCCGATTGTCATTGAAAACGAGAATGAAACGAGTGCCACAAAGAACGGGGAAAGTTCAAATTTAAATCGGTCGCTTCGGTTGAGCAGGTCGATGAGCGAAAGCCCCATTGCTGCCGCTAAAAAGCCCGTAGTCACGTGCAGCATTGTGTCCCAGATGGGGAAGCGTACGTAGTAGTCCGAAAGCTCACCCAATATTTCCGCAGCGAAGATGAAGAAAAGCACGATTATTTCAAGTGTTGTCGGTAGCGTGACGTTGAATTTTGTCTGCACAAATGCAGGCAGCAGAAAGAGCAGCAACGTAAGCACGCAAAGGAATGCTCCCTCATAGTTGCCGCTAAGTATCATCAATGTGGCAATCGCAATGACAATGGCACGCAGTGCAATATATATAATAAACGTAGTCTTTTTTGCCCGATATTCTTCGATCATCGAGTGATAAAATGCAGAAATCCGTTTCTTTTTAGTCATGATGTACTCCTGTGGTGAAGTTGAATTAATGTTTATGGAAGAAACGAAGGCGTTCTTTCTTAAAAAGAAAGAACCAAAGAAAAACTGTAAAAATTAAATAAGTAGCCATGGCTACAGACAATAATTTTCACCCAAAAGGTTCCGACTATTACTCCCACAAACAACATTTTTACACTATTATACATCGCTTATGTGAAGATTATATGAAAAAATCAAATTTTTTTATTTCTACAAATTGTGGTATATTTTCCATACAGACCACTACTTGTTGTGGTGCTTTTACTGTTGTTGCTTTGTGACAATTTTAACGCAAAAAACACCACAAAAAGTGGTTGACTTTGAACAAATTTGGTTGTATAATCAATATGTATAGTATTGTCCAGTATTGTCCCTAATTAGCATTTTTTACTGATTTTGGAACGAAAAATAATAATTATATATATATCAAAAAGGAGAAAAGCAAGATGAAAAAGAAGCTTTTAGGAACCCTATTCACACTCTGTCTGTTTGCATGTGCTTTTGCGGTTTTTGCAAGTGCGGCAACGACAATCTCCGACGCTGAAGGGTTGCTCACACTCATGAACACCACCGATGCTACGGCATTGGCTGATGATTACGTATTGAGTGCAGACATTAACCTTTCCGACTACTCGGGTGAACTCACACAGTCACCTATCGGTGAAAACGGAAACCCTTTTACCGGTACGTTTGACGGTGGAAACCACACCATCAGCGGTATTAACTTAACCGGCGAACGTCAGACTGCCCTTTTTGCAAACGTTAAGGGCTCTGCATCCGATGCGGCTGTTGTTAAGAACCTCACTATTGAAGGCACGGTTGCCGGCACAGGCATTTTCTGTGGCGGTGTTATCGGTGCGACCATAAACAACGTAATCGTTGAAGACGTAATTAATAATGCTACCGTAAGCGGCGGCCAGTATTCGGGCGGCGTTATCGGTTGTATTTACTTTGACGAAAGCGAAACGGGTGCTACAGTCAGGGGTTGTATCAACAACGGTACATTTACAAGCTCGAACGGCTATGTCGGCGGTATTGTGGGCATAGTTGGCTCGAACTTTGCCGATGTTCCTGCTGCTGCGACTGCAAGTGTTGACTGTAACAGCAACGACGTAACTATCAGCGGATGTTACAACTTCGGTAATGTTACCGCAAATGCAGGCAACGTTGCGGGCGGTGTTCTCGGCTACTATATGTACCGCGGCAAAACGGGTATGGCAAATCTCACAATTGAGAAATCCGCTAACTATGCTGCAGTCAAGGCAACTTCGGGCGGCTATGTAGGCGGTGTTATCGGTGTTATCCTCGAGGGCAATAATCTCCGTTATGTAACCGTTGAGCTTTCCGAGCTTTTCAATGCGGGTACAATCGCTGCATCCAACACAACCTATATGGGCTCCATCGCTTCGCTTGTACGTATACCTAAGGTTACAAGCGGTGTTGCACCCGTTTCGGCACACGACTGTCTTAATACAAGCGTTGCTTCATATGGCATGTTTGGTGCATTCGGTGCAACCACTTGCTCATGGAGTGCATCTAATCTCTGCAATACTGCCGGTACGTATATCATCGCAAATAAGACTGCTACCTCCGGCAACGTAGTTCAGAACTCCAACACTGTTACACTTACAAACTGTGTAAACAGTGCATCCTCTGCTACAGATATCGCTGCTCTCACTGCAACCGATGCTTTTGTAGACGTACTTGGTACACCTGCTCTCAAGGAATTTGCAGAAATTTCTTCTGTGGATGACCTCCTTTTCCTTGCGGCTCATCCCGAAATGTGGGAAGAAAACTATATTCTCACTGCTGACCTTGACCTTGCCGACGTTGCGTTTACTCCTATCGGTAACGCCACTGTTAAGTTCAGAGGTATATTTGACGGTAACGGCAAGACTATTTCCAACCTGTCCATTACAGCTACAGCTGCCGGCGCAGGTCTTTTCGGCACTACTGTCGGTGCTACTGTTAAAAATCTTACTCTTGAAAACGTAAATATCAGCGGCCTTGGTGACAACGGCGGTCTTGTCGGTCTTTCGTATGGCGGTACTTATGAAAACTGTCATGTGACAAGCGGCACTGTTACTTCTACCAATACCAGCGGATACAGCGGTATGCTTATCGGTAGACTTGAAACCTATTCTACAACTCCGCACTGCGTAGTTAAGGACTGTACTGCAAACGGTACTATTACCGGTAAAAAGTATATTGGCGGTGTAATCGGTACCACCATTCTCAGAGTTGTTGCTGACAACACCATAACTCTTACCGGCCTTCGCAACTATGCTACTGTTAAAGGTACCGATAACGTTGCGGGTGGTATCGTAGGTTACTTGCTTGCTCGAAGCACCACGGTTGATAACGCAGGTACATATATAGTTGATGACTGTATTAACTACGGTACAGTCGGTGCTAAACAGTGGGCCGGCGGTATCTTTGGTTCAATCGGCGATTCCAGCAACTATTACTACAGCGGTTCATTTACCAACCTTGCAAACTTCGGTACTATCGCAAGTACCACAAAGACTCAGGACGGTGCTATCGCGGGTGATATCCGTATTTCCAAAATTGATAGCTCGCTGACTCTTACACTTAAGAATTGGTACAACCGCGGAACTGTTTCGGGCGGCAGAGGTCTTCTCGGCACCGTTTCCTCCAACACTGCGGAGGGAGCAGCGTTTACTCTTGAAAACGCATATAACGCAACCGATGATACCATCATTGCGACTTATACAGATACAAGTGCGGCTCTCACTGTCAACGATGTTGACGTTACTCTTACCAACTGCTATACAAACAAGTCTACACACAAGTTCTTTGACGCATCCGCTCCCACTATGGGTGCAGGCTGGGAAGAGCTTGGCGGCGAAACCGTGCTTTCAAGCTCTGTTATCGAGATCTCCACTGCTGATGAGCTTGTGTCTCTCATGAACAACCCCGACCTCTGGGGCGGAAATTTCCGTGTGACCAAGAACATTGACCTTGATGGCAAGGTATGCACTCCTATGGGTACCTCGGGTGATAACAGCGTTAAATTCACAGGTATTTTTGACGGCGACAACCATGCTATTACGAACTTTACTACCACTCAGACCGGTCAGTACGTAGGTCTTTTCGGTCTTGCATGGGATGCTGTTATCGCTGACGTAGATCTTTCCGGTTCCTTTACCGCAAAGCAGAGCCGTTGCGGCGGTCTTGTAGGCGCGGTTCGTGCAAATGCAGTTATCAGAAACTGTACTACCGACGTTGACGTAACTTCTTCCGGCTACGGTGCTCTCGGTGGTATTCTCGGCATGTACACCTATTACGAAGACGGTTGCCTCTTGATTGAAAACTGTGTAAACAACGGCGATATTACAGGTACTCAGTACCTCGGCGGTATCGTTGGTTACGTTTATAAGGCAAGCGATACGTCGGCTGTTGAAATTACAATTAAAAACTGTGTAAACAACGGCAATATTACCGCAATCTGTGCCGATTCTGCTCTTGCATGTGCAGCAGGTATCGCAGGCTATGCGGTTATTACCTCCGACAGCACTTTCACTATTGACGGATGTAAGAACTACGGCGATATTGCAGCAGAACACGCATCACATTACCTTGCAGGTATCATGGCGGCTACTGCTGCGGCTTCAAGTGTTACTGTTGACAACCTGCACGTTACTGTTACAAACTGCGAAAACCACGGTGACGTAACAGGTACCGGTACGGTTTATGCAGGTATCTTCGCATTCTACAACAACCTTGCGGCTAACACCGAGGGTGCCGCTATCGACACTCTTACCATTGATAAGTGCGCTAACTACGGTGATATTACCGCAAGTAATTACGGTGCAGGTATCTACGGTCAGACAAGTAACTCAAACGGTGCGGTTGATGCAGATATCATTCTCACCAACCTCTACAACTCCGGTGTAATTGACTGCGGTACATTCTCTGGTGAAATCGCAGCTTGTATCCGTTCGCTTCAGTCCGGTGCATACACCCTTTCCGACTGGTGCGGCAGAGGTCCGCTTGCCCTTCCTCTTACAGCGGCATTCGGTACCTCTAAGGTGAACTTCACGTTTACCCGTGTTTACAACGTAAACGGCGGCACAGTTGTTAAAACTCTCAACGGCAACACCTTTGACACCGTTGATTCTCTCACCGAAACTGCAACTGCTACAGAAATTGCGGCTCTTGCGGCAAATGACGGCTGGACTGCTATCGGAAACACAGCGGTTCCCTCGTTCACAGTAAAGACTATCGGCACAGCTAATGAGCTTGCAGCTCTTATGGCTGACGAAAACGCTTGGAACTACAACTACAAGCTCACTGCAAACGTTGACCTTGACGGTAAGACTCAGAGCCGTATCGGCGAGGTTACTTCCACAGTAAACAATCCCTTTACCGGTATCTTTGACGGTAACGGTTACAAGATCGAGGGTATTGACATCTCCGACACTTCCCACCACACAGGTTTCTTCGGTGCGGCACGCAATGCGGTTGTCACCAACCTCACAGTTACCGGTAAGGTTACCTCCACAGTAGGTCTTGCGGGCGGTCTTTTCGGCTCCGCTACCGCTCCTCTGGTAATTGACAACGTAATCAACAATATTGACGTTGAATCCAAGGGCACGTATGTCGGCGGTCTTGCAGGCGTTGTTTATTATGCTTATCCCGATACGGACGTTGTTATCAGCAACTGCAAGAACAATGCAAGCGTTACCGGTTCAGGCTACGTAGGCGGTATGGTAGGTGCGGCAGGCAGCTACTTTACCTCTATTGCAACACTTCCGAAGGCTGCAGTTGAAAATAACAATCTCACAATTACAAAGTGTGTAAATGACGGCGCAGTTACCGCTACCTCCGGCAACGTTGCAGGCGGTATCATGGGCTATCTTATGTACCGTGGCTCAGCGGGCGACAACACCTTTACCGCTAACAAGTGTGCAAACTACGGTGCGGTAAGCGCAAACGGAACTTCTTCCGACTACGTCGGCGGTGTATTCGGCGCACTCCTTGAAAAGGTTACAGATACTCATCCCGTTATAACTCTTAACCTCTCCGAGCTTCACAACTCGGGTGCGGTTAGTGCAACCAAGATGAGCTACAGCGGTTCTGTAATCGGTCTTGTAAGAGCTTCTTACGCTCTTGAAGATGGCACATATCCCGTATACATCAGCGATATTTATAACGACAGTACCACTACAAACGTAGGTCTTGTCGGTGCAGCCGAGGGCGCTTACCAAGTGACCGAGGCAGCATGGACTATTACAAGAGCTTATAACTATACAGGCGAGTACGTATTCAACAAGAAAACTGCTACTACCGGCACTGTTGAATATTCCACCAGCACAACCGATACAACGGTTACTCTCACAGATTGCTACAACAACGCATCCACCGATGCTGCAAACCTCCTTGCAAGCGACCTTTGGAAGGATACTGCGGCACAGGGCCCGATGCTTGTTGAATACGCAATTGCAGATACTCTTGACAATTCCATCGACTCTGCTATCGAGCTTATGCTCCTTATGAACTCTCCCACAAGATGGCATGAGAGCTTCACGGTTTCGAGAGATATCGACCTCTCTACCTATAAGGGCGATCTTGCACAGCAGCCTATCGGTAATAACCTCTATGCGTTTACCGGTAGCTTTGACGGTCAGGGCTACACCATTTCCGGCGTTGACCTCTCCGGCGATATGTACGGCATGGGCTTCTTCGGTATAGTTTCCTCCGACGGTGATGCAACCGTTATCAAGGACTTCACTCTGAAGGGCAGCATAGCCTCTGCTAAACAGTTTGTCGGCGGTGCTGTAGGTCTTGTCTGCGGCTCTGTTGAAATCAGCGATATCATCAATGAAGCTACCGTTACAAGCACGTATTACGGTTCAAACGCAGGCCGTATCGGCGGTATCGTCGGTGTTATCACTCTTAACAACTTCCTCGGCGAAATCAGAAGAGTTCAGAGCATTGACGGCACAGTTAACGTTACAATCAGAAATTGTGTAAACAATGCTGATATTACAGGTACTGCACACGATGAATACGCTGCATACGGTCAGACCCGTGTCGGCGGTATCGTTGGTTCCGTTTCTCCCACACACTCTAACCGTGGCGTTTCCAACATCCTTATCGAAGGCTGTGTAAACAATGCTGACATAACCGCACATGCAATAGTCGGCGGTATCGCAGGTAAGATCGAGGGTGGTGGACATCCCGAAAATACCGTTTACGTTACCAAGTGTTCCAACTACGGTAATATTACCACCAACTACAAGGGCGGCTACATCGGCTGGAACGGTGCATATGCCGGCGGTATCGTAGGCTATGCAGGTCTTCGTTTTGACGACGTTGCCGAGGGCGAAGCTGTTCCCGAACCTTGCAAGGAAATGGTAATTTCCTTCTGCTACAACGCAGGTGACGTAACTGCTCCCTATGCAAATCTTATCGGTACAACTCCTTACGAAATTCTTCCCGACGACTTCGTTTCTGACGATACAACGGCAGACGAGGGAACCGGTGAAGACGGTGTTACAAGTGATACTACCGTTACCGAGGTGCCCAGCTACTTCAAGCGTAACGCACAGATCGGCGGTATTCTCGGTTATGCATGCGAGGGTACTGACAGTGTTGTAATCACAGTTAAGAACTCTCTTAACGACGGTCACATTTACGCTCCCGGTAACGATATCGGCGGTATCATCGGTATCGCAAACCCCGCACACGTTCTCGACAACCACAACAGAGGTAAGGTTGAATCCACTCTCACTTATCTCGACGGCACAACCACACGTCCCGGTAAGTACGTCGGCGGTATCATCGGCAGACTTAACCATCCCGAGCATGACGTATTCGCCCGCAACGTAAACTCCGGTGAAACCGTAAGCACCGGCGGTGCAGGCTTCTTCGGTATCGGCGGCGGCTACAACAGATATGCAAGCAGCTATACCGATAACTACTATATCTCTGCTCTTACCACGGATAAGAACTCTACACACGTAAGCGAAGATATCCACCTTTCTTCAAGCTTTGCAGGCCTTAATGCAAACGAAGCATGGGTATTCACTACCAAGTACGGTCCTGAGCTTGTATACTTCCACGAATGTGATGAAGTAAACCACGAGGATTACATGTGGGTAAAACAGGAAGACGGTACCTACAGCTACTACGCATGCTGCGACAAGACAGTCAAGGCGAGTGACGTTGAGGTTCCTTACATCTACGTTGACAACAATACTCATCTCAGCTCGTTCGTTGGCTCTGATGAAAATGACGGTCTTACTGCTGCAACTGCGGTTGCTACTATTGAAAAGGCAGTTGAAAAGCTCGCAAAGACAGGCGGTAGAGTAATTCTTGCAGACCGTTACAGAATTACCACAGACGTAACTCTCCCTGCATATGAAAAGACTGTTACGTTTACAACAGAGAATTTTGAAACCGGCTTTGTTACCGCTAATCACGGTGTAACAATTAATCTTAACGGTCCTACGGCATTTGAAAATATCATTTTCAACGGCTCCAGAACCACTGAACGTGACGGTGCATATCACAACACTCTTGTAATTGCCGCTAACTGGAACGACCTCACCATAGGTCCCAGAATTTCCACTTACGGTAATGCGTATATCATCGCAGGCTCAAACGGTGTAAACGTTGCGGAAAAGGATCTTGGAAACAAGACTGTAAACATAACTCTTTACAGAACGTTGGCACACGCTATCCTCGATGCGGATAAGAATACTCTTGCTGCTGCAATGCCGTTCTATGATATGGTTATCCTCGGCGACAGAGTAAGAGGCAGTGAGGCTTATACCGTTAAGAACGTAAAGATCAACTTTACAAGTGAAGATGCAACCTTCAATAACTTCTATCTCGGCACAACAAGTAACGAAGCTGCTGATGCCCAGATGGTTAACTACGATGTAAACGCTGTATTCAACGGCGTAGCAGACGCATATATCAACTCAATGCGTACAGGCACTTCCAACGTTGAAAGCGGTACTGCTTACATCGACCACGTAAATCTTGAGCTTAACGGCACAGCTTACGTTAAGAACAGCTTTATAGCACGCAACGTTAAGGATTTTGACGTTGTAATCTCCGACGGCGCAGACCGTGTTGAGTCCAGTACAGGCGCAAAGAAGCTCAACAGAACACGCTTCTACTTCTCTGCGGGCAGCTCCTTCACAGGTCCTGCTACAATCGACATTACCTACGGTACTCACTCGTTTGCAAACAACGTTGAGTATCCTATGTACAATGAGGCTTACACCGTAAACGATACGGTTAACGAAGAGTGTACATGGGAAACAAGCGTTACCACCGAGCACACCGTAGATGCAATGGGTGTTAAGACCACCAAGTGTACTGAGTGTGGACGCTTCACAACCGAAGAGTTCCACGTAGAAACACTTGAGGGACTGAAACTCGCTTACAATGCGACAAGCGGCAAGTATGAGCTTAACTGTCCTGTTTGCGGCGTGGCACTTGCTTCCACCGATGAAGCGGTAGTTTACGTTGGCAAGCTTGACAACGGCGTTTACAGCGGCGATAACGCAAAGGACGGTCTTACTAAGGAAACTGCAGTTGCAACACTTAACGAGGCTGTAACAAAACTCTCCGACGTTGGCGGTAAGGTAGTATTCCTTGCACGTTACGACGTGAAGAATAGTAACATCGTACTCCCTGAATATACAAAGCAGATTACTCTCTCCGGTGTATCCGATGCTTCGGGTAATGCTGTAAGCGGCTTCTATAACGAAACCGGTATCGCTCACATCTATCTCGGCGGTCCTACCAAGTTCGATAATATCGTATTCAAGGGCTCCAAGGAAATCAGAATTATCGGTAACTGGAACAATCTCGACTTCGGCTACGTAAGAGTTCATGATGAATCAAATATTTACATTATCGCAGGTAAATATAATTTGAAAGAGGACGATACCGAGCCTAAGGATATCACCATCAACCTTGACGGTGCGACAATGTCCACAAGCTCCACTTCAGAAAGCGGCACCTCCGAAACTATCTTCTATGATAGAATCTACCTCGGCAGTGTATATGCTGCAAACAATCTTACCGTTTCCAACAAGAAGGTAACTCTTAACGTTGAAAAGGGTAAGCATAACGAGGCACTTATCGACGTTCTCTATACGATGTCCACTACAAGCAATCAGAATTATGCGGCTTCCACAACCGAGGGCTGCGAATCTGTTGTAAACCTTTACGACGGTACCGAAATTGCACGCGGACGTGTAGGTGACTACAACGTTGGTTACAGCTATTCGGGCGGCTCGTTCGATAAGCTAACTCTTAACTTCTATGATAATTCCACCATCACAGGCGATTATCATATCAAGAACACCACCGAAACAGTTGTTAATATCTTCGGCGATAACAGAACCGTAAAGATTGCAAAGCAGTTTATCACAATGAGATACGGTACGTTTACCGATGATGAAACGGCGGTTCTTACCGTTAACGGTGACAACCACTCCGTAGGTGTTACACCTATTGCACGTCACTCCACCAACAGTGAAGCGGGTGAAAAGTATGACATCACGCTCAACATCAAAAACGTATGCGTTTGGGATGAAGGCGTTATCACAACCGCACCTACCGATACAACAGCAGGCGTAAAGACATACACATGTACTATCTGCGGCGACACTTACACAGAAGTAGTTTGCGGCACATATACACATGAGTATATCAAGCAGGCTGATGGAACGTACAAGTGCCGTATCTGCGGTGCTGTTTCCGAAGAGCTTGTAATGCCTGTAGGCGGCGTACTTATCACTGCAGATGCAGGCAAGATTGAGAACGGCAAGCTTACTGTTAACGTAACGGTTGATGCAGATGCAGTTGCGGCAACATACTTCAACGTAGATGCTCCCGAGGGCTTCACACTTGAAAGCGTTACCGATAACTCCGCTGATGCACTTGCTCTCCACGCAAATGAATCCCTTGCGTTGCCTTACAAGGTTATTCTCATGAACATGAATGCGGCAAACGTTGCACTCGATAATGCAACTGTTGTAACGCTCGTATTCACAGTTGATGAAACCGTATTTACAACCAGCGGCGAAATCGTTATCACCAATATTGAAACCATCAATGCAGACGAAAAGGATCTTTACACCGCAACCGTAAATGCAACCGTTGCACATGAGCATAACTACAGTGTTGAATTCGTAGCGGATACCGCAACAAAGGAAGCACATAAGGTTTACACATGTATCTGCGGCGACACATATGAGGAAGTTGCAGTTGCAACGAAGTATGCAGGCACAATCAACTACGGTTCAACCGTTCATCTTGAAAGCGACCTCGGTCTTGAAATTATCGTAAGCACCGCAGAAAAGCTTATCTATGATGAAAACGGCGCTAACCCCTCTGCAGAGCGTGTTTGGATCATTATTGAAGTAACCGATGAAAACGGTGTTGTTACAAAGACTGTTGCACATCCTTATGCAGTAGGTCTTAACGACAATGGCAACATGGTTTACCGCTTCAACGGTCCTCGCATTGCGGCAAAGGAAATTGCGGACAACGTAAATATCACATTCTGCGCTAACGTTGCAAATGAAAAGGTAACCGGTACCGCACAGGCTATCAACATCATTGCATACTACAAGGCAGCAGAGGCAGCAGGTGCATATAACGGCGCTTCTGAGGCGGTTATGAACGTACTTGATGCAATGATGAACTACGGTGCAGCTGCACAGGAATACTTCGGCTACAATGAAAGCAATCTTGCTACCACTCTCACAGACGTAGAAAAGATTGACTACACCAAGGTTGAGGTTGAAGCAAACGGTACAACAACTCTCGGCAGCGAAGATCTTGCAATTAAGGCGACCGGCGTAAGTGCAATTCTTGATGAAAAGATTATTCTCAAGCTTGTATTTGCAGACGTTACCGATGCAACTCTCGTATTCAAGGGTACTTACACCGACATCAAGGGCAACGTAAAGACCTTTGAATCTCCTGTAAGCATCACCGAAAGCGGCGCAGTTGTTAAGGTTGACCAGATTGCTGCAAAGGATCTCCGTCAGGTATTCACCGGCGCACTCTACAGTGGTGATACTCAGGTATCAAAGAGCGTTACCACAAGCTTTGAGGCATTCGCAACACAGACTATTAATACTACAGATGTTCCTCTGCTTAAGGCAGTATGCCGTGCCGCACTCGTTTACAGTGATATGGCAAAGGCTTACTTCTCCGCAAAATAAGTCAATAAAAAATTAAAAAAGTATTGACAAGTTGACAACAGAGTGATAATATATATCTGTGTCTTTATCTAAATTTTGAATGGAGGAGAAGATAATGAAATATACTGCACCAAAAGCAGAACTCGTTGCACTTGAGTTGGATTCCGTTATTCTTCTCAGCATTGATTTCTGTATTATTGATACAAGCGGATCAGGAACCGGCGGTGGCGATGATACTCTCCCCGACTTCCCGCTTCACAATTTCTACAATTAAAAACGAAAAGCAAGGGTTTCCCCTTGCTTTTCTGTTATTGGAGTGCTTATGAAAAAATTGTATTCTTTTGTAATTTTGCTGTTGATTGCGGCAATGATTATCGGCGTTGCGGCTGTGAAGTTCAATGACGTTGCTGACGGTGTATATTATGCCGAGGCGGCAGAGCGTATGAGCGAGCGAGGTATTCTTTCCGGATACGGTGACGGCAATTTTCACGGTGACGAATCGGTTACACGTGCGCAGATTGCGGCACTCGTTTATAAAATGCTGGGCGAGGGCGACCTTAAAAAGTATTCTGGCAAGTCCGACTTTACCGATGTCAGCGAGAGTGCATGGTATGCCCCTTATGTTGCTTACGCAGTTGAAAACAAGATAATCGTTGGCGACGGTGACGGCAGGTTCCGTCCCGATGACTACGTTAAATACGAAGAGGTCATCAAGGTCATCGTGTGTGTACTCGGTCTTGATAAAGGCGTTAAGATTGACAAAAACGATTGGTCAAAGGAATATATCGAGGCGGCAGAAAAGGCGGGACTCACAGATGAACTTATCGGCAAAAAGGGTACTCCCATGCTCCGCAGCGACATTGCGGTGATTTGCGATGCGGCAATGGCGGTGCTTGATAAGGTGCCGAGCGGCGGAATTTCCGGTAGTGCTAATAAGCCTAAGCCCACGGTACCCGAAGAAACTACCGCTGTTACAACCGAAAGAGATGAAAACGAATTACCCATAGTTCCGATAGGATGAAAATAGAAAAGGAGTTTATCTGCCTTGGCAGATAAACTCCTTTTTAATGAATAATGAATGATGAATAATTAATAATTGCGGTTGATTTCCGCCACTTTCCGTGGCGGAAATCTTCATTAATTATTCACTATTCATTATTCATTCTTCATTATTCATTCCGTTATATGCTACAAGTGCCGCATCGGTGGAAACGTTGCAGGAAAGCACGTATATATCCGTACTGCAAACAAGCACGTCAATCATAGCAAGATGCTTTTCAAGCGTCGATCCGTTTTCCACATCAAACTGGGAAAACAGTCGGGGCATAGCCTCTATATCCGAAATTTTACGGATCTTATTTTCGGTTCCACGCTCGATAAAGCAAAGCTTTTGCAGTTTTACGGAGGAGTTTTCGTTGTAGCCCTCCTTGCCGCACCAGGGTGTTCCGTATGCGATAACCTTACCGTCAATGATTCTGAGAAATGGCTTATCGCCGTTGATGATATGCACGTCATCGCCGAACAGCTTTTTCCATTGCTCGATGTGCGTGGTCTTACCCGTACCCGATTTGGCAGTAAACATATAGCCTGTGCCTTTGTATTCAATCACCGCACCGTGCATCAGAAACGCATCACGGGAGGTAATCTCTTCGCTGATACGCCGTAAAAGTGCAAGCCTTTCGATGTACGGCAGCGAAAAGGACTGGTCGGGATAATAGTTTTTGAAAGCTTTCTCCTCGGCGGCAAGCTCTTCGTCGCTGATTTTTATGCAAAAATCGGCATCATGCTTTTCGGGGGAAATGTATTTTGATAAATTCAATTCGGTTGCCTTGTATCGGCACTCGATTTCAATATAAAAATCCGCTATTTTGTAAAGCATTTAATTCTCCAATGTTTCAAAGCCGTCGGGTGTAACCTTTACTGTGTACATCGTGTCAAACGCTTCATCGCAGAGTGCATCAAAGTCAAGCTTTGCCGCTTCAGCCGCAACGTAGTCGGGGTTGGGACGTGTCTTGGGATGGCGGGGAGTGAACACGGTACAGCAGTCCTCGTACGGCAGAATCGAGGTTTCAAACGTACCTATCTTGCGTGAGATCTGCACGATTTCTTCCTTGTCAAGACCGATACAAGGGCGGAAAACGGGCATATTGACCATAGAATCGGTAACGCCTATGGCTTCAAGTGTCTGGCTCGCTACCTGACCGAGGCTTTCACCCGTGATAAGTGCCTGACAGTGGCACTTTTTAGCCATTCGCTCGGAGAGAACGTACATAAAACGGCGGAGGAGGAGCGTGAAATAGTCCTCGTCGCACTTGTTCTTGATTTCCTCCTGAATATGTGTAAGCGAGATGATATGCACGTACATGCAGTCGGTGTATTCGGTGACCTCCTTGGCAAGCGTCAGCACCTTTTCCTTGGCACGCTCCGAGGTATATGGAAAACTTTCAAAGTGGAGTGCATCAACGGTCATGCCACGCTTTGCCATCATGTAGCCTGCAACGGGGCTGTCGATACCGCCCGAAAGCAGCAGCAGTCCACGGCCGCTTGAGCCTATCGGCATGCCGCCTGCGCCCTGAAGTGCATCAAAGTGGATGTATGCACCTGCCTCACGGATCTCAACACGTACCACTCTTTCGGGGGAAAGCACGTTTACCTTGATTTTCGGTATGCTTTCAAGAATGTATGCACCGACCTCGGCACATATTTCGGGGGACTTTAGCGGGAAGGTCTTGTCCGCACGCTTTGCCTCAACCTTAAAGGTTTTTACCCCCGTCATTCTGTGCGGCAGATACTCATGCACGCACTCACGTATGCTCTCCATGCTCTTTTCGCAAACCGCCGCAACGGTTACACGGTTAAAGCCAAACATGCGGCACATGCTCTCAAGCATGCCGTCCATGTCGCAGAACTCGTTAAGCGGCTCAACGTAAACGGTGCTCTGACGGTTGTACACCTTGAAGTCGCCAAAACGCGGCGCACGCTGCTTGATTCTGCGAACCAGCATCGCCTCAAAATGCGATTTGTTTGCACCTTTAAGCACAAGCTCGCCGTATTTGCAAAGTATAACTTCTTTCATAGATATTGGTGTTATGCGGGAAAACTTTTTTGTAAAAAAGCTTTTCCCGCACCCTTTCAAAAAACTTTAATAAAAAGTACAAGCCGTCCCAATTCTCTTTTTTAAAAGTTTTTGGGAGGTGCAGGAACACTTTTTTCAAAAAGGGTTCCTGCGTTTTTTATTTTCGTATAGCGCCTTCGCTTTCAACGATATATTTTACCGTTGTCAATGCACGCAGACCCATGGGGCCTCTTGCGTGGAGCTTTTGTGTAGAGATACCGATTTCGGCACCGTAGCCGAACTCGCCGCCGTCGGTGAATCGGGTAGACGTATTAACGTAAACGGCTGCGGCATCCACTCTTGCGGCAAACTTTTCTGCGGTGGTAGCATTTTTGGTAATAACCGCCTCCGAGTGCTTTGTGCCGTGTGCATTGATATGTTCAATGGCTTCGTCAACGTTTTCAACGACCTTAACCGAGATTATAAGGTCATTGTATTCGGTAAAGTGGTCTTCTTCCGTTGCGTGTGAAGCATCCTTGAAGCAGAAGAAGCAGTTGTCATCGGCACGTATCTCAACGCCGTGAGCCTTCATATCCTCTTCAAAGAGGGGGAGGAATTTGTCAGCGATTGCACGGTCGCAGAGCAGACTTTCAGCCGCATTGCAAACCGAGGGACGCTGAACCTTTGCATTTATGATAATGTTTCTTGCCATGTCAAAATCGGCGGTTTTTTCAACGTAGACGTGGCAGTTGCCTGCGCCTGTTTCGATAACGGGAACCTTTGCGTTTTCCACAACGTTTCTGATAAGTCCCTTGCCGCCACGGGGGATAAGCACGTCAACGTAGCCACGCTCGGTCATGAGAACGGTTGCGCCCTCACGCTCGGTGCGTTCAACGAGCACAACGCCGTCACGGGGCAGACCGCATTCGGAGAGGGCATCGCAGATGAGGTCACGGATAGCCATGCTTGAGTGCAATGCCTCTTTGCCGCCACGAAGCAGGGCAACGTTACCTGTTTTAATGCAGAGCGCCGCCGCATCAAGGGTTACGTTAGGCCTTGCCTCATAGATGATTGCGACAACACCGAGGGGAACTCTGCGTTCATGGATCTGTATGCCGCTTTCTCTTGCCCATGCCTTTTCGCTGCCGATGGGGTCTTTGAGTTTTATGAGGGTTTCAAGCGATAGCGCCATGCCCTCGATACGTGCAACGTTCAGTGCAAGGCGGTCAAGCATCTGCTTTGGCACACCGTTGTTTTCAGCCGCAGCAAGGTCAACCTTGTTTGCAGTGATGATTACGTCTGCATTGTCACGGAGCTTTGCCGCAAGGCGGGAGAGCACCTCGTTTCTCTTTTCAAAGGAAGAAGTACCCATATCCATTGCTGCCGCCGCAGCCCTTTTTTCAAGTTCTAATATATACTCACGAATTTCCATAATATACCTCATGTAAATTATTGTTTAGGGTTGTAATAAAGGCTCCCTCAGACGAGGGAGCTGTCAGCGGAACGCTGACTGAGGGAGGGAAAAAGTAACAATTAGAATGGTCCCTCCTTCCGTCGCCTTGCGGCGCCACCTTCCTCGTCTGAGGAAGGCTTGTTAATGT